>JAADGP010000156.1 GCA_013152315.1 FCB group bacterium | reverse complement strand
GTACCAACGTGATCGCCGCCGTCAATGTCGTCTTACCATGATCCACATGACCTATCGTTCCCACATTGATATGTGGCTTCGTTCGCTCAAACTTCTCCTTTGCCATGTATCCTCCGTTTCCTTTTAAGTTAACATGCCGAGCCTACGACCGGACTTGAACCGGTGACCCCGTCCTTACCAAGGACGTGCTCTACCGTCTGAGCTACGTAGGCATGTCTGGACACCGGACTCATAAAAAGTCCGGCTAATGTTCGTTCCGCGACAGGCCATGAGGTCTTCCCATGCCACCGGGCAAATCTTGCGCTCCTTTTGAGCGGGCGACGAGATTCGAACTCGCGACCCTCAGCTTGGAAGGCTGATGCTCTACCAACTGAGCTACACCCGCATACCGTGGGGAGAGAAGGATTCGAACCTCCGTAGGCGTACGCCGGCAGATTTACAGTCTGCTGCCATTGACCGCTCGGCCATCTCCCCTCATCGATTTTCGTATCTGTCATATTCATCATAGCCCAATAAGGCGGTAACATTCCCGATTTGCAATCGAGCCGATAGAGGGACTCGAACCCACAACCTGCTGATTACAAATCAGCTGCTCTACCAGTTGAGCTATATCGGCAAGCCGAGCTACCACCCACCGAACCATTTCAACAAACCGGGACATAATCCAGCAAACAATGGTGATTAATCGGGATTAGTAGACTATCCATCCTTATGTTGGGACAAAACGGTGATGATATTATCATCTATATTTTTTAGCAAATGGTAAAGCCACGAAAATTAGGCAATTATTTGAAATACATTCAATGAATTTTTAATTTATAATACAAATTCTTTTCACCCCGCCCGCAAAGTGTTCTATTTCACATCTTTATATCGATTTGAACCGTATCCACAGGCAACGGAATTAAAAAATATCGCATATCAATCATGGTATCCGCTTCTAATTCACGCCAGTATTTTTCTTTAAGCCATTCTCCCCGGGGGGAATATTTGGTAATCCTCCAATCCATGATAATAGGGTCATAATCATAAAAATAATACCATTTCAATTTATGCTTATTATCAAACACCAACAACTTTAACAACGTCCCTTTGGAATCATGGACTAATTCATACCGCGTGATAAATTTTGAGTGGTCGTCAAAAAAATCGATCCATTTAATTTTTCCGTCCGGGTGATAATATTCCAACCGAAATAACGCGCCGGGAATACTGTCCAAGGGAATTTCTTCCGCGCCGTGCCCCCACCCGGCGAATAATTTAACCTGCGCAAAGTTCTGATTTTGGCCAAGCGTGATATTGCAAAATAAAAGTATCGGTATTATGGTACGATAGGTTTGCATTTCGAACCGGTCGGTGTATCCTCGACAATCCAGCCCTGCTTACGAATTATCTCACGAAGACGATCCGCTTCAAACCAATCCTTTTTATTCCTGGCTGCTTCCCTTTCCTTAACCAATCGCAAGACCTCGGGCGGCACTGTTTTCCGTTCGGGAATTATGTCAAATACCGAATTAAACCGACGAATGAAATTCAGTCCCTTCAGGGCATCTTCGTGTGTCAGGGACTGTTCGGCTATTTGGCTGTTCGTTTTGCGGACCCAATTAAAAAACACACCCAACGCTTTCGGAGCATCAAGATCATCATCCATCGCCGCTTCAAAATGAGTGTAATCGGCCGGCAATTCATCGCCGGTTGCTTCCCGGCCGACCAAATCGAGCAGGCGATCATAAATTTCCGAAACGCGTTGGACGACACGTTGGGCTTCGTGTCGTTTATCCAATGAGAAATTAACCTTCGACCGGTAGTGTGTTCCCAGTAGGATATAGCGCAATGCCTCCGGGGTAAAGCCCTTGTTAATCAAATCGGAAATGCGGTAATAATTCCCCAGCGACTTGCTCATTTTACCACCATCAACCAATAAGTGCTCGTTGTGCATCCAGATATTCACGAAAGGCTCACCGGTCGCGCAGACCGACTGGGCGATCTCATTTTCGTGGTGAGGAAACATATTATCCACGCCTCCACAGTGTATATCGAAATGGCTCCCCAAATATTCAATGGACATAACGGAGCATTCTATATGCCACCCCGGCCTTCCCCGGCCCCAAGGGGATTCCCAATACACATCACCATCCTCCTCTTTCCAGCCTTTCCATAAGGAGAAATCCTGCGGATTATCTTTGGTATAATCATCCGTCGCTATCCTGGCACTCGTCTGTTGCTGACTACGATCCAACCGTGTTAACCGCCCATATTCCGGGTAGGTGTCAATGGCAAAATAAACCGAGCCATCATCGGTGACATAAGCATGTCCTTTTTGGATCAGGGTTTCGATCATTCTGATCATACTATCGATATGTTCCGTAGCCCGCGGATAAACATCCGCCGGTTTTACTTTTAAGGTATTCAGGTCCTTAAAAAACTGGTCCGCATATTTCTTCGTTAATTCGGAAATGGAAATATGTTTTTCCTGCGAACGTCGGATTGTCCGGTCATCCACATCGGTTATATTCATGACATGGAAGACTTTAAATCCTTTCAACTGTAAATATCGTTTTAACAGGTCCTCAAATAAAAAGGCCCGAAAATTTCCGATATGGGCGACATCATACACCGTGGGGCCGCAGGTGTAGATGCTGACCTTCCCCGGAATTATGGGCTTGAGTTCCTCTTTTTTCCGTGTTAAGGAATTAAACAGCCGGACGGGCATGTTTACTGCTCCCCAGGGGTTTCAGAAATTTCCGATCAATATGAACCGAAATCGCATGTTTAATCGCGTCTATCTTGATCACAAAGCGGTCTTCCCCGTCAATTCTGGTAACTTCACCGGACATACCGCTCATTGGCCCGCCTACCACTTCCACCGCATCACCCAAAACAAAGTAATCGGTTGGGATCGGATCATAATCCCCTTCGATCATTCGGCGAATGCCGTTAATCTGTTCTTCGGGTATGGTGGCAATATTGTTTTTAAATTTCACGATGTGATGGACCCCATGGGTCTGCAAAACAAATAAGCTGTTTTTTAACGGAATTTTTGCAAAAACATAGCTTCTGAAAAGGGGAACATCCACCCATTTGTAACGATCGCTCCATTTCCGCTTCTGTCTGATCGTTGGTAGATAGGCTTCAATATTTTTGGTTGTCAATTGGTCATAGACCACTTTTTCATGACGGGATTTCGTGTAAACTGCAATCCAATGTTCCATTACGATTCCGTTGCCTCTGTTATAATCTTATGCACCAATTCTTCAAAACTGATCCCGCCTGCCTTTGCCGCCTTGGGCACCAGGCTGGTAGCCGTCATTCCCGGCAAGGTATTGACTTCCAGAAACCATGCCTTCCCGTGAGCGTCAAGACGAAAATCGACACGACCGTAATGACGGCAATTGAACAAACGAAATATGTTCATCGCGGTTTTCTGAATTTCTTCTGTTTCTTCATTCGATAAACATGCCGGACAAACATATTCCGTTAATCCTTGAGTATATTTACATTCATAATCATATACCTCGTGAGACGGAATAATCTCGACAATGGGATAGACTTCATCGCCCAGGATAGTGACCGTCAATTCCCGACCGGGAATGAAGTTTTCGATTATTGCGGATTCGGAATAATGCAAAGCCGATTCTATCGCCGGCTGTAAATCTTCTTCCCGACGAACGATAGATATTCCGACCGTACTTCCCTGATCGTTCGGTTTCACGACAAGCGGATATTCAAGGCCCCCGGAATTGATCCTCTCCCCGGCCGATTTTACACACTGCCAGAAAGGAGTAAGGATACCGTTATGATGGGCGATTGACTTACTGAAATGCTTATCCATGCAAAGGGCGGAAGACAAAGGCCCCGAACCGGTATAAGGGATCCTTAACGATTCGAAAAAACCTTGAATAACACCATTCTCTCCTTGCCCGCCATGCAATGCGTTAAAAACCAGATCGACCTGTTTCAGTTCGGGAATCAAAGGTTCCAATGAGTCTTCCAAAGTAATCGGGATGACGATATGACCGATTGCTTTGCATGCTTTTACGATTGCTTCACCGGTATTCAAAGACACCGCTCTTTCCGCTGAAGCCCCACCCATTATTACGGCAATCTTCAATCCTTTTCCTCTTCAAGTATCAAATGGGCTCCGGCAAGCAGGTCCTTAACAACATAAGTAGGTTGATATTCCTTGGCTAATAATTCCATCGTTTCACTTCCTCTCCCGGTTAACACCAACATTGTTTCCATCCCTAATTTAGCACCGGCAAGTACATCCGAACCAGCGTCTCCTATCATAAGGCACCGGGTTAAATCGAGTTGATGCTCACGGGCGGCTTCGATAAACATGCCCGGCCCCGGTTTGCGACGAATTGTGGCTTGTTCAGGGTGATCGGGACAATAGTATATACCTAATAACGGAATTTCATTCTCCCTGAATTTATTCTCAATATACCGGTGAATTTTTTCCAAATCCCGGGGCGCAATAATCCCCCTCCCCACGCCCGACTGATTGGTGACAATACAAAACCGATGTCCCCGCCGCGCCAATAATTTGAGTGCCGGAATTGCGAAATCGTAGAAAGTGAATTGTTCAAGTGAATTAATGTATCCGGGGTCGGGATTTAAGGTACCGTCGCGGTCGATAAAAATTGCTTCATAGGTTTTCATTACAACAAAGTGTCGGCTTTTACATCCGATAAATGAATTGAACTGCGTAAGAAATAATAAGACCCCAGTACGACAAAAGGAATGTATCCGACGGCGTGCACGATAATTGCGAAAGCCTGCGCTTCCGTTAAACCGACGCTAAATATATTGGTCAACACGTAAACCGCTACGGCATGGTAAGTCCCGATGTACCCCGGGGCAGCAGGAATTGAAATCGATAAGGAGGTGGTGATTAAAATTATCCCGATTCCAATCCAATCAAGATTAATACCGATCGCGGTAACAACTCCCAGCATATACACGTAGTAAATAAACCACAAATACAACGTGTAAAAGGTTATTTTCAACGCGTGACTGGTATTTTTCAAGGCTGTAATGCCATTGATTAAATTGTAGACAATGTTTATCAGTCGCCGTCCAAAACGATTGTCCAATATACGGAACCGAAGCAGGAAGGGTTGCCATTTCACCTTGGTTTTACCCAACCAAAAAACGAAAACGAACGCAACCAGGGTAATAAATATTACGCCGTACAATATTTCTCCCAGCCATTCATTTATCGGCGATAATATTAAAAAAATAACGATAAGAAATATTAGCCCCAACATGTCAAGGACACGCTCTAATATAATCGTCCCCAAAGTCGAGGAACTGCTGAGCGTGAATTGTTTTCCCACACTATACGCCCGCAGGATTTCACCCATCCTGAACGGCAAAACACTGTTTCCGAAATAACCAATCATCGTGGCGCTGAAAAGCGCCCGAACGGGAATTTCCTCAATCGGCTCCAAGATCAGTTTCCATCGGCGGGCACGGATGACAACACTGTAAATCATTAACACCGTGGAGAGCAAAATATAGCTCATATGAACCTGGGTTAATTGCAACCATAACTCATCCATATCCATTTTTCTGAAGGCATAATAAAGTCCGGCGACACTGAGGACCAGGCTGATCAGTAATTTCACGAGTTTACTCACGGAGATCGATTACCTCCCAGCCTTCCAACCGGTATTGATCGAATAGACGATCGTCAGTCAGGCTGCCGAACGATTCGATGATCAACTCAACCGAGCTGTCACTGTTGTAGTTGATGACGATCCGGGTGGGATGGATGTCTTTCTTAGTGACCCAAATCGTTCCCGAATAATCCATGTCTGCAATGAAAAAATCTATTGCCCTGGTGGAATCCATATTCTCGACATTCGTTATCTCGACCCGGTTAAAATTCCCCGTTAGAATATCGTAAAGACTAAAATCCTCTTTGATCAATGAATCAATGATTACCTGTTGTGACTCCAGATTGTAGGTATAAATCACGTTGGTATCAATTTTAACGACCTGTTGCGGGGTTTCGAAAATAAATTGATCGGGATTTATGATTTCCATTACCACCCGATCGGTCCATTCGTCTCCCAATTGTATTTGCTTGATAAAAAAACTCATTTTAATTCCTCCGGGGGCGCGCATTAACCGGGAGAGAGAATCCAGTATGGATAATTCTTTGCCAAACACCGGAAGGCATAGAACCAGATAGATAAATATCACTTTTAATTTCATGGGTTTTCTTTGATAAATGATCGCTTGGGATTCAAAAATATGGAGATAAATCAGGAGCTAAAGCGTTTCGGGGAAAATGAAATTTCAATTACCGATGCCATAACCGGATTACAATTTGACCAATTCAACACGAACCAAATCCTTCCATCGCAATTATTTAATGGTTTGAAGGTACAGTTCATCCACCAGAACCTCACGGGCTTTACTCCCGGTGAAGGGGCCCACAATACCTAATTGCTCCATTTGATCGATTAACCTCGCGGCCCGCGAATAACCCACTTTCAGCCGTCTTTGCAGCAGTGAGATCGACCCCTGCTGATGGGTAATCACCAATCGAATCGCTTCACGGAATAATTCGTCCTCTCCGCCATTTTCAAAGGCAATATCGGAAGTCGCCGATTCCCGAATGCTTGCCAACTGCATTTTTTCCGCCTGCGGTTGGGTCTTAATATATTCCATTATCGCTTCAATTTCATCCAAGGTAATAAAGGCATTATGCAATCGCACCGGTTCCGACGAACCCGGGCCTAAATACAACATGTCTCCCCGTCCGATAAGTTTTTCGGCGCCCATGGTGTCCAGGATCGTGCGTGAATCGATTTTGGTAGCCACCTGGAAGGCGATCCGGGCCGGGAAATTCGCTTTAATCACGCCGGTAATCACATCGACCGAAGGGCGTTGCGTGGCAATCACCAAATGAATTCCCACGGCGCGGGACAACTGCGCCAGGCGGGCAATCGGCACCTCCACATCCTTGGCGCTCATCATCATTAAATCAGCCAATTCATCGATCACCAGGACAATATAGGGCATGAGCGGTTCGTTCCTGGCCTTCATGCGCTCATTGTATTCGTCGATGTTACGCACGACCTCTTCGGCAAGAATATTGTACCGTTGATCCATCTCCTTTTCCAGCGCGCGAAGAGCAAGAATGGCGTTTTCCATGGTGGTAACAATCGGCTCATCAATATCTTCGATGCCCAACAAATGGTACCCTTTTAATGAGCGATATAAGGTCATTTCCACCTTTTTGGGATCAATGATAATAAATTTCACCTCTTCCGGAGTTGCCTGGTACAGCAAACTGCAAATGATCGTGTTAAGGCAAACCGATTTCCCGGAACCGGTAGTACCGGCAATCAACAGGTGCGGCATTTTTGCCAGGTCCAGGGTGGCGATTTCACCGGAAGTTGTTTTCCCCACGGCTAAAGTCAATTTCGAGGTCGACTGGGCAAACTTTTCGGAATTAATAACCGACTTGAAATACACCGTGGCCGGGCGGTTCGGAATCTCAATCCCGACCGAAGATTTGCCGGGAATGGGAGCAATAACCCGGACACGACTGGCTTCCATCACCCGCGCCAGGTCATCGGATAATTGCACAAACTTATTTACCCTCACCCCCTCGGCCGGTTCGACTTCAAACAACGTGATGACCGGTCCCGGGTGAACATTAACCACCTTTCCTTCAACTCCGAAAGTGGCCAATGATTGGGTTAAAAAATTGGCTCTTTCAATCAGTTCATCACGAGTCATCCCGTCTTTTACCGATACGGGAGCGATCAGCAAATTGGTCATCGGCAAACGATATTTCCGTGCCGGCTTTTTTCGCGCCTTCATCTTATCAAGCTCAACCTCTTCCTCAACCACCATCTCGCCGATTTCAATATCCTCATCGGCTGAATGCTCAGGCCCGGATGACGGAGGTACCAATTCCGGTTCAGGAATATCCCCAGCCATCGTGTCTATCGTTTCCGGTTTTTCCGGTGTTTGAAGCGTAAGTTGCTCCGAATCCTGTTGCCCCAGTTCGGTTTCAATCAGATCTAATTCTTCCTGGCGAACAAATGTCTCTGTCAGGCTGGTTTCTTCCCGGCGTTTTTGTTCGTCGATCTTTGATAATAATTCCTGCGTATGCTTGCGTTTGGCTTCTTCAAACGCCCGTTTTTGTTTGGCTTCCTGCCTTTTTGATAACCAGGCCTTTAACTTGTCCCCCGTTTTTCTGAACGGCGTGTAAAAGCTCCAGGAAAAATATCCGCGGAACAACACCAGCCAGGCTGTTAAAATCACCAGGATCGCTCCAATCATCCCCAGGAAATCAAACAGGAATTTGCCGGCCACGCCACCTATCAATCCGGAATAAATAAAATCGGCGGTGCCACGCGCCGAAAGAATGATGACCAATCCGATAGTAATGGAAGCCAAAAGGACAGCGGCCAGAAGATACAGGCTTAAACGAATAAGCGCTTGCCGGTCACGATGGCTGAAGAACCACCATCCCCACACGACACCCAACAGCGGCAAGATAAAGGAAACGTACCCAAACGTGAGTTTAATGAAAAAATGGGCGCTGTACACACCCAGAATTCCCATCGGATTCTCGATCCGGATATTGGGCGCAATACCGGGTTCTTCATTCGGATTAAAACCGATCAGGCTGATGAGTACCAGTATCGATACGGTAATCAGCAATAAACCCAGAATTTCTAGTCTGCGAGTGCCCATTATTAAAAGCTCATAGCCTACTTAAAAAGGGTTCCATATTGACTTCGCATGGATTCATACCAGTCAATAAAAAGTTTGATTCCTTCGCTGATGCCCGTACGTGGTTCATAATCCAAACGCTGTTTGGCGCGCGTAATATCGGCGTATGTTTGCAATACGTCACCTTTGGGAAGTTCTTGTTTATCAAGGTTGGCCGTTTGACCGGTTAATTCGCTAATGATATCCACTAACTCAATTAACTTTATCGGTTCGGAATTGCCAAGATTGTAAATCATAAAATCATCATCGGCAATTAACGCCTGAAGTATACCATGAATAATGTCATCTATGTAAGTATAATCTCTGGCCGTATTCCCGTCGCCAAAAAAAGGAATGCTTTCGCCCTTCAACATTTTTCTCACGAACTTATGGATTGCCATCTCCGGGCGTTGCCGGGGACCGTAAACCGTAAAAAACCGCAGACAAGTGGTGGGAATACCATACAGGTGGTAATACGTGTAACACAATATTTCCCCCATCTTTTTGGTGGCGCCGTACGGCGATACCTGGGAATCAACGCCATCGTCTTCGGAAAAAGGAATTTTTTCATTGTTACCGTACACCGAAGAAGAAGAGGCGAAAATGAATTTTTTTACCGCCCGCTTTACCATTGCTTCGACCAGGATTTGAGTGCCGGTAATATTCACGTCGGTATACAGTAAAGGATCGTTGATCGAAGGCCTTACGCCCGCCATGGCCGCTAAATGGATCACCGTTCCGATATCATGGTTATTAAAAACAGTATTAACAAAATTGCTGTCGCGAATATCCCCTTCGTAAAAGGTGTAGGTCTCGTAATCAAAGTGGGCTTTTTGATTAAGACGTTTTATTTCAGGGTTATAAAAATCATTCAGGTTATCAATACATATTACTTGTTCGCCCTGTTGCAGTAAATGATCAACCAAATGTGAACCGATAAATCCACAGCCCCCGGTAATTAAAATGGGGCGATCCGATTTGTTTTGCATGATATTCAGCTCCATATATTCAATATTGGTTAAATATGAATAGTCCCATCTTTATAAAATGGCGGTTTTACAACCTGGCCCTTCTTCATTTTACCGCGAATATCCACTTCCAGAATTGTCCCCACCGTAAAATACGGTTTTTCGAGATAGGCCAATGCAATTCCTTTTTGCAGGGAAGGCGATTGCCCACCACTTGTTACCGTTCCGATTTCGCGCCCGTGAACATACAGTTTATATCCCGGACGGGGAATACCTCTTTCCATCATTTCAACACAAACCAAACGCCGGGTTATATTCGTTTTACTATCGAGGATTGCTTGACGTCCGATGAATTCCCCTTTTTCCACCTTGGTAATCCAACCCAGCCCGGCTTCAATCGGCGTCGTTGTTTCATTAATATCGTTGCCGTACAGGCAATATTTCATTTCCAATCGGAGCGTATCCCTGGCGCCCAGCCCAATGGGAGTCAATCCCCGGGGCTTCCCGGTTTTCATCAAAACATCCCAAAGACTGCGAATCTCGTCGTCTCCGCCGAACATTTCATAGCCTAATTCTCCCGTGTACCCGGTCCTCGCGCAAACAACCCGGATTCCGGCAATTTCAACTTCCGCGAAATGATAATAAGGAAGTCGCTCCAGGCTTGTATCGGTTAATGGATTCAGGATATCCCGGGACGCGGGTCCCTGAAGGGCAATCAGGCTGATTTTGTCACTTTCATTTTTCAAAGTTACACCATCCGGCAGGTGACTTTGCAACCAGTGATAATCCTTTTCAATGTTGGCGGCATTCACAACAATCATATAATAATCCGGGAATTGATATATCAGGAGATCATCAATAATGCCACCCTGTTCATTACAGAAAGCCGAATATTGGGCCTGTCCCGGCTGCAGGTGGTTTAAATCGTTGATGGTCATATACTGCAAAAAGGCTTTTGCTTCCGGGCCCTCCACTATGAACTCACCCATATGACTGACATCAAATAGTCCCGCTTTCGTGCGCACATTGATATGTTCCTGGATGATCCCTTGATACTGGATCGGCATCAGGAAACCGGCGAAAGGTACCATTCGGGCGTTTAACGCCTGGTGACGGTCAAAAAGCGCCGTTTTTTTCAGATCCTGATCGGTATTCAAGACTGATATCCTCGTAAACAGTCGCGCAATCGGCGGATTGTGACAGTCCGGTCAGGGATACTATTACGATTATGTGAATTTATCATAAATTTTTGTTGTTATTATACTTTCGTTTAATTGTCCGACGCGTTCACTCCGTTCACTATCGGGACAGGTTATTTATTTCGTCGGCGGTTTTTACGAAACTATCAGGATTCAAAATATTCTTTTAATTTGGACAACCCTTCCCGGATATCCTCGACATCAATACCGGAATAAGCCAATCGAATAAAATATTCGGTTTCGCCGGGTATCGGTCGACCGAAGTGAATTCGCGTGCAAAAGGATACCCCGGTTTCATGCAATGCTTCTTTTTGTAATCGGCTGACATCGTCAAAACCTTTCCGTTTCATAATAGCGGTAACATTGGGAAAAAGGTAAAAGGTGCTGTTCGGCAAAGCGATATTGATTCCCGCGATGGCATTCAAACCATCAACGGCCACATCCCGCCTTTCCTTTAAAATTTTCAGAATTTCTTTCGGGCCGCTTTGATCCCCGGTCAATGCTTCTATCATGGCCCATTGAATGAAATGATTGGAACAGGATTCGACGTTGGTATTCAGTTTGTTGATTACTTTTATGATTTCCTCGGGACCGATAGCCGCGCCTAACCTCCAACCTGTCATGGCGAATTTCTTCGAAAAGGTATACAAGATGACCGTCCGCTCCCGCATTCCCGCAAACGATACGATCGATCGCGGATCGCCGCCGTAACGGATCTCGAAATAGGCGTCGTCCGACAATACCCACAGGTCATGTTCCAGCGCCAGATTCGCCAGTTCCTCCATCTCCCGGTATTTGGATTCGGCACTAATGGGGTTCTGGTAATTATTGTAAATCAATATACGTGTCCGATCCGTAATCGAGGCTTTCAATCGTTCCATGTCGATGGCGAAACCATCATCCGTCTCCGAATAACTATAGGGGACAGCCACACCGCCCTGGAATTCGATTTGGGACTCGTAAATCGGGTAACCGGGATTGGGGTACAAAACTTCATCGCCCGGATTCATCACGGCCGCGATAAATTTTCCGATTACCGGTTTTCCTCCCGGCTGAATGGAAACATTTTCAGGCCCGTACACGGCGCCGCGCCGTTTCCCCACGTCTTCAGCAAGGATTTCCCGCAAAGGCAAGATTCCTTCCGCCGGACAGTAGCCTGTTTTTCCGTCATGAAGGGCGCGTTTTGTTGCTTCCACAATATTGGCCGGAGTCGGAATGTTAATATCTCCCAAATGAAAGGGATAAACTTTGTGTCCCTGCGCCGCCCAGGCGGATGCCTGTGCGGAAACAGCAAAGGCCGTCTCGGTTCCCAGTTTATTCAACCGCTTGGCTAATTTCATGCTTTCCCCCTGATCAATTGATAATATTTTCTTTCCTCGGGCAACATCACATCTTTGCTAATGCCCTTTTAATAATCTCTTCCAGACTTCCGGTAAGATCCCCGGACCGTTCCAGCTTTCTGATCGCCTGTTGCGCCTGAGCGCGACTGTAACCGAGCGAAACCAAGGCATCAAGGGCATCTCGAATCTCATCTCTCATTGACTCGCCTCCGGTTAAGGCAATCAAATCATCATCCGTGTCCTTGACAAATTTCTCTTTTAATTCAATAATAATCCGTCTTGCCGTTTTGGTTCCGATCCCGGGAATAACCGTTAATGATTTAACATCGCCGGCAATAATCCGGCGCTTGAATTCCGAAGTGCTGGCACCGGACAATATGGTCATAGCCGACCGGGGACCAATCCCGCTGATATTGATTAACAACAGGAATAATTCGCGCTGATCCTGATGATCGAAACCATACAGATCCAAAATATCTTCCCGCACGTGCAGGTAGGTAAGTAATTCGACCTTTCCCATGGTGGAAGGCAAACGCTCATACGTGTTTACACTGATCGCGACTTTTAACCGGACGCCGCCGACATCAATTATGGCGTGGGTCGGATCCTTACGCATGAGTATTCCTGCCACTGAATCAATCATACTAACCCCATTTCGGTTGGTTAAGGTAACAAAGTCCGACCGCCAGGGCGTCCGAGGAATCCAACGTTTTGGGCAGTTCTTTCAGATTCAGAATATTTTTCACCATGAATTGGACTTGTTCTTTCGTGGCGGCGCCATTCCCTACCACCGATTGTTTTATTTTACGCGGCGCGAATTGAACACAGGGAATATCCTTATTGGCGCCGGCCAACAAAATGGACCCCCGCGCCTGCCCCAAGGCCACGGCCGATTTAACATTTTTACTGTAAAAAGAATCCTCTATCGCCAATACATGGGGATCATATGTTTCCATTAATTTCGTCACTTCATTATATAAATACTGTAAACGTTTTGGTAACGATAATTTCGACGGCGGTCTGATCGTCCCATAGCAAACAACGCGGACTTTGTGACCAACTTTCGCAATGATTCCAAACCCGGTCGTGCTTAGCCCGGGATCAATACCCAATACACGCATTTAACCTCTTCGCATGAATTTCCCGGTAATAAAAATCATATCGGGAAATTACCTGGCGCATGAATGATTACCGATTAACGACGTAAAAACCAACCAGCGACTAAACCGAATCTTCGTCAATGTCAAAGTTGGAGTAGATATTATTAATGTCGTCGTTGTCATCCAAGGCTTCTATCAGGTTCATAAGCCGGGAAGCGTCTTTCCCGGTAACTTTTTGCAGCGATTTGGGAAGCATTTCAATTTCCGCCGATTGTATGGTAAAGCCTCTTTTTTCCAACCCGTCACGGACTTCCATCAGGTCCGCCGGATTGGTCATGACCAGGTACACGTCATCCTCCACTTCAAAATCTTCGGCGCCGCACTCCAGGGCGGCTTCAAAAACCGTTTCCTCGCTGCCGCTGTCTTTGGCAATGCTGATTTGACCTTTTTTATCGAACATCCATGCCACACTGCCATTTTCCCCCAGATTACCGCCGTATTTATTCATGAGATGGCGAATCTCGGCAACCGTACGGTTCTTGTTATCCGTGATTACATCCAACATAATCGCCACTCCACCGGGACCATAAGCTTCGTACGTGAATTCCTCGTAATTGACGCCCGGCAATTCCCCCGTACCTTTTTGTATGGCCCGTTTAATATTTTCCTGGGGCATATTCGCCGTTTTTGCGCTCGCGATTGCTTTGCGAAGCCGCGGGTTGGCCCCTTCATCGCCACCACCCAACCGGGCCGCGACGGTGATTTCCTTAATTAATTTTGTGAATAATCTCCCCCGTTTAGCGTCGAGAGCGCCTTTCTTACGCTTAATTGTAGACCATTTACTGTGACCTGACATAACCCTCCAGATTTTAATGCTAAATTTACTTATGAAGGAAACCCCCTTCCAACCGCTTTCCCCGACGGTTATTTTCAAAACCTGATCCGACAAAATATTGCAACAATTTCTCTCACATTTTGCAAAACCGTAATGGTTACCCTGTTCACGCCGGGTACAACGGCGGAACCGTTCGGGATATTCCTTATGAAACCCTTCGATTTACCGATTATTAACACGCTCTCCACTTAGCTAATCATGTGAATTATTCAGGCTAAAAACATTTTCCATTATATTCATAAAAGCTGTTCTGAATAGTACCTGCAAATAGTTAAATTTCAACCTTTCAAGCACTGATTGGAACAGCATTTGCGAAGCTCCAACAGTGACTAAACGCTGAATTGACTTTATTAACTAATTTAGAAAAGGACTTGATCCATGGGACAGGTACCTGAAAATAATGAAAGACGATCTTATCTTATCGTCGGCAACGGACGGCTCGCCCGCCATTTTCAATATTATTTCGATTCCTTAGATATTCCTTATTATCACTGGTGGCGCGGATCTTCTCAACCCTTTCGCGACTTACTTGATCAGGCTGAAAAAATCCTGGTTTTAATTAATGACGGCGCTATTGAAGATTTCGTTCGTACCCACCATCAGGGTAATACCGTTAATAAAATCTGGATTCACTGTTCGGGAATGCTTTCCACACCGCTGGCCGAAAGCGCACATCCTCTGACCTCTTTTCCGAAAGAACTTTTCGAACCCCATATCTATTCCCAAATCCCCTTTATCACCGAAGAGGGACGTTTGCCCTTTCACGTCTTATTCCCCGAGTTGCCCAATCCGCATTACACCATTCCCGCGTCTATAAAACCGTTTTACCATGCCTGGTGTGTTATGAGTGGCAATTTCACGACCCTGCTCTGGCAACAGTTCTTTACCGTTCTTCGGGAGCGGATGAAGCTGCCGCCGGCAATCTCGTATCTCTACCTGGATCAAATTGCCGGTAGCCTGAAGCACAGCAAGTCACCCCTGACCGGCCCTTTGGCTCGAAAAGACCAAACCACAATCGAAAAACATTTACATGTTCTTAGAGACGATCCCTTTTATGAAGTGTATCGCGCTTTTCTGCAGGCCTATGATGAAATGGAACAACCGAAAGCGAGGACGGCATGAAAACAGTCCACGGTTTCCATAAGATGAAAAGGGATGGTCGTAAGATTTCCATGGTAACGTGTTACGATTACACCTCCGCCCGGATAATCAACGCTTCGGATATCGACGCCATCCTTGTGGGCGATAGTGTGGCCATGGTAATGCATGGCTATGAAACCACCGTCAATGCCACGCTGGATATGATCGGCACGCACGTCAGGGCCGTCAAAAAAGGCGCGCCGGACAAATTCATCATCGCCGACATGCCCTTTCTTGTCCATCGCAAGGGCCTGGCGGAGGCCCTGCATGCCGTCGATGTTCTGATTAAAGCAGGCGCCGCAGCCGTTAAGATCGAAGGAGCTCGGGGGCACCTGGACATTATTGCACATATTGTGGAATCCGGTGTTCCGGTAATGGGACACCTGGGATTAACACCGCAATCCATTCATCAATTCGGGGGGCATAAGGTCCAGGCCAAAAGCAATGCGGCCGTTGATAAACTCATGGAAGATGCCCAGGCTTTGCAGGAAGCCGGGATTTTTGCCGTGGTGCTCGAATTAATTCCGGCGGCAATCGCGAAACAGGTAACTGAAACCCTGTCAATCCCAACCATCGGCATCGGCGCCGGGCCTCATACCTCCGGGCAAATACTGGTCTTTCAGGACCTGATCGGCATGGACATCAGTTTCAATCCCAGATTCGTGCGCAAATATGCAAATACTTACGATATAATTCACAAAGCGCTGAATCATTATAATGAGGATGTAAAAAAACAACTGTTTCCCGGCAAGGAGGAAAGTTTTTAACAATGGATATTGTAACTAAAGTAACCGAATGGAACCGGCTTCGCGACGACCCCTCCCGGGCGGGAAAATCATTCGGCTTCGTGCCCACGATGGGGGCAATCCATAAAGGGCACCTTTCATTGGTGCAACGGTGCGTGGCGGAGAACGACCTTACGGTGGTCAGTATTTTCGTTAATCCGACGCAATTTAATGACCCTTCGGATCTGGAAAGCTACCCCAGGACATTCGATACGGATCGCGCCTTGTTGGAAAAAGCAGGAGTGGATTTTATTTTTCTACCGAAATACGGCGAACTTTATCCCAACGGGTATCGTTATAAGGTGATTGAAACGGACTTCAGTAAAAAACTATGCGGCGCTTATCGTCCGGGACATTTCGACGGGGTGCTGACTGTGGTTATGAAACTGTTGAATATTATTCGTGCCCACCGCGCCTATTTCGGCGAAAAGGACTACCAGCAATATCAACTTATCAAAGGAATGGCAGAGGCCTTCTTTCTGAAAACCGAAATCGTCCCCTGCCCCATCGTCCGCGAGGAGGACGGTCTGGCCTGCAGTTCTCGCAATACACTCCTGTCGCCGGAAGAAAGGAAAATAGCCCCTTTATTCCATCAATTCCTGGCAAGCAACTTACCAAATGATGAAATCCGGGAAAGACTGGAAGGCGCCGGGTTTACCGTCGATTATATCGAAGTAATCGGGAAGCGCCGCTACGGCGCCGTTCGCCTGGGCGGGGTTCGTTTAATCGACAATATTGATTTGACAGATGGTTAGAATAACCATAGTTTTAAATTTGGGGTAATCATGATTTTATGTCTTGATGTCGGTAACACGTATATTTACGGTGGCGTTTTTCAAAACGACAAACTGATATTGCAATTCCGCAAAACAGCTCAATACCGGGCGTCTTCGGATGAGATCGGTCTCTTTCTAAAAGCGGTTCTGAGAGAAAATAACATTAATCCGTTCAATATAAAGCGGATTGCCATGTGTTCCGTAGTTCCCGATGCCGTTTATTCCATTCGCAACGGTTGTATTAAATATTTCAACATAACCCCCTTCCAACTGCAACCGGGAGTAAAAACCGGGTTAATGATCAAATACCGGAATCCCCTTGAGGTAGGCGCCGACCGAATAGCTAATGCCATCGGGGCAATACAATCGTACCCGGACCGAAACCTGATTATCATCGATTTCGGGACAGCCACGACTTTTTGCGTGGTCTCAAAAGAAAAGGAATATCTGGGAGGGGTGATTTTACCGGGTATCCGGATCTCCATGGAAGCCCTGGAAAGCCGCACGGCGCGTCTCCCCTCGGTGGAAATTGTCCCCTGCAGTCAGGTAATCGGCCGCGATACAATAGAAAGCATTCAATCGGGATTGTACTGGGGCCAGATCGGAATCGTAAACGAATTGAAGACCCGGATTACCAGGGAAGTTTTTAACGGCGATCCACCCTTTATCATTGGAACCGGCGGTTTCGCGAATCTGTTCGGCGACGGAAACCTTTTTGATGCGATCATTCCCGACCTGGTACTGCAGGGCCTTCATTATGCCCTGAAACAAAACGTATCGTAGGACTTTACACCATTAACCAAAAATCATGAATTCCTTACCTGATAAGTATAAAGAGCATATCCTCAAGGTTATTCGCAACGCTTTACTTGAAGACATTGGGAGCGGTGATATCACCAGCAACTGCATTTTTTCGGAAAATGCCACCTGTTCGGGGAAGATCATTTCCAAAGCTTCCGGAATTATCGCCGGAATTGCCGTGGCCCGGAAAACTTTTACCGCGCTCGATGATCGTGTTCAATTTGACGCCGCGGTCTCCGATGGAACAAAAGTGGCCCCGGGCACGATCATCGCCTCTGTTTCGGGACCCTGCAGGGCGGTACTCAGCGGCGAACGGACAGCCCTGAATTTCCTGCAACGGATGTCCGGCATTGCCACCTTCACAAATGAATTTGTGGAAAGGGCAAAAAAGGGCAATCCGGATGTCATTATTCTGGACACGCGCAAGACCGCGCCCGGATTACGGGTGCTCGATAAATGGGCCGTAAAACTGGGTGGGGGACAGAATCACCGTTTCGGATTGTATGACATGGTTTTAATCAAGGAGAACCATATTCATACCGCGGGAAGCATTCGATCCGCCGTGGAACGCGTCCGAAAAAACAGCGCGAATAACTACTTAATCGAGGTGGAAGTAAAGAATATCGAAGATTTGCAGGAAGCGCTTGAAGCCCGGGTTGATCGTATTATGTTGGACAACATGAGCCCCGATCAAATTCGCCGGGCGGTACGGATCGCGGAAAACCGTATCCCGTTGGAAGCATCGGGAAATATATCTCTGGACAACGTGGAACAGATCGCGGCCACGGGGGTTCATTTCATATCGGTCGGACAGCTCACCCATTCCGCGAAAGCTTTGGATATCAGTTTTTTATTGGATTAAACAAAACAAATTGAATTACGTAAGGTGCTATTGTGACGGTTGATCAACTATATCAAATGATGCAGGCTAAACTGCACGATGTGATGCCCGATTTTGAAATTCGTATAAAGGCCGAATTAGCCTGGAAAATAAACGAGTTAAAGCAAAAAAGAAACGCTGTCATTTTGGGTCACAATTACATGGAGCCGGCCCTGTTTTACTCCATTCCCGACTTTACCGGCGATTCTTTGGATCTTTGCCGGAAAGCGGCAAGTACCGACAAAGAGGTAATCGTCTTTTGCGGGGTGCAATTCATGGCCGAAACCGCAAAAATCCTAAACCCGGATAAAACGGTACTAATTCCTTCCGCCAAAGCCGGTTGTTCTTTAGCGGACAGCATCACCGCCGATGATGTACGCGAATTAAAAAAACGGTTCCCCGGTGTGCCGGTAATCTCCTACGTCAATACGTACGCCGACGTAAAAGCCGAATCGGATATTTGCTGTACTTCCGGCAATGCCGCTATGGTGGTGGAGTCGACACAGGCCGACACGGTAATCTTTTTGCCCGATGAATATCTGGCGAAAAATGTGGCCCGGGAAACAGGTCGCCATATCATCTTTCCCGTCAAACCCAACAATCGGAATCATTTCGATTCCGATCTGGACTATCAGATGATCGGCTGGCACGGCAAATGCGAAGTACACGAAAAATTCACGGTGGAAGATATTGAAAACATACGCAAACAATTCCCGGATGTTTTTGTCCTCGCCCATCCCGAATGCAGTCCGGAGGTAATCGAAGCGGCTGATTTTTCCGGCAGTACGAAGGCCATGATCAAAGAAGTGGAAAATTCCAAGGCCAAACGGTACCTCCTGTTAACCGAATGCGCGATGGGTGACAATATCGCGGTGGCAAACCCGGACAAGGAGATGATCAGGCTGTGCAACATTCGTTGTCCACACATGAATCAAATCACCCTGGAAGACACTTTGAACGCTTTGGAACTGAACCGTTACATCGTGGAAGTCCCCGAAGAAATCCGGCAACGCGCGCGACAAGCGGTTGAGCGCATGATTGCGATCGGTTGATATGGCGGGCTACTTAGAGACGGATGTATTGATCATCGGCTGCGGGATCGCCGGTGGCACGGCGGCATTGCAATTAGCGGACGCCGGTATTTCCGTTACAATCGTCACCCGCGCAAAACCCCCGGAAGAATCCAACACCTACCACGCCCAGGGAGGCATTATTTATCAGGGCAAAAATGATTCTCCCGAACTTTTGGCCACCGACATTCAGCGCGCGGGGGTCGGCTATAATAATCCCGAAGCCGTTAAAATCATCGCCACGGAAGGGCCTCCGCTTGTTAAGGATATCCTGATGGATCGTCTCGGAGTTCCGTTCGAAACGACTCCGAACGGAGAATTATCCCGGGTACGCGAGGGAGCGCATTCCTCATCGCGGATTTTACACGTGGCCGATCGTACCGGCAAAGCCATCGAAGTGGCCCTCATGAACGTTTTAAAATCGCACCCCAACATTACCTTGCTGTCCGGTCATACCGCTATTGACTTGCTGACTCCCTCCCACCATTCCACGGATCGTTTGGCGGTCTACGCGCCTCTTTCCTGTATCGGCGCCTATGTTCTGAATCAGGACGAAGACCGCGTTATCCGCTGTCTGGCAAAAAATACGATTCTGGCCACCGGCGGACTCGGCCAGATATTCCTGCAGACCACCAATCCTCCGGGAGCCCGGGGTGACGGACTGGCGATGGCCCAGCGTACCGGGGCGCGCCTGATTAATTGTGAATTCATTCAATTCCATCCCACCATGCTCTACCATCAACTGGGGCCGAATTTCCTGATCTCGGAAACCGTGCGTGGTGAAGGAGCCCGGCTTGTAAACGCGGACGGCACTCCTTTTATGGAAAAGTACGATCCCGTCTGGAAGGATCTGGCGCCTCGTGACATCGTCGCCCGAAGCATTTATCAGGAAATGCTGAAAAGCGGCGCGCCAAATGTTTGGCTGGACCTCCGGTCGTATATTAAACCACAAAGGATCAGGGACCGCTTCCCCGCGATCTATGATGAATGTTTAAAGTACGGGATTGATATTACTCAGGACCTTGTGCCGGTAGTTCCGGCGGCGCATTATTTTTGCGGCGGTGTCTGGGTCGATAAATGGGGACGATCCACCGTGCGGGACTTGTTTGCCGTTGGTGAAGTTGCCTGTACCGGTGTGCACGGCGCAAACCGGATGGGAAGTACCTCTTTGCTGGAAGGGCTTGTTTGGGGAAACCGGGCGGCTCAAAAAATAATAAAACAACTCCCCGACCAGACTTATTACGATAATACTAAAATCCCTGACTGGCAAGACATCGGGGATGATCTCCCCGACCCGGCACTTGTCCAGCAGGACATGAGCTCCATTCGCCATATTATGTGGAACTACGTCGGATTAATTCGAACCACGCCCCGACTGGAACGCGCCTTAAGCGATCTTCGTAATCTGGAAATAGGTATCGAGCGTTTTTACCGTGTCACCCGGGTAACCGACGGCGTAATCGGGCTGCGAAACGCCATCCGTTCGGCCATCGTTGTAACTCTGGCCGCCTGGTCGAACAAGACCAGCATCGGGTGTCATTACCGGGAATAACCGCGAATACTCAAGTTCGGGATTACCGTTCACCTCCACACGAAACAGCAAATTTCTTCTCCGGAATAAAAATCGTGTGCCACTGTTGGTAATCCCTATTTTTTCTTTTCCGAAGTGATTAAGGGGTGAAATGTACGTCAAGCGAGGACGCTTGACGATGCTGTCCATCTATTGTTTTAAAAGTGAATGCAATCTTCCAATTCCCCGGCAATTCCGAATTGCCGGGGAATTTTCATGAATTCCGGTTCAACCGCTTGACCATCTATCTACATCATTCACATTACAAATGTGTGGAGACAAGTTTAAACCCCAATAGTGCCAAAGGAACAACAAAGTAAACGAAACTAACGAAATAATAAGGATTTAAATCAAGTATCTCCATTAAGAAAAGATTACTTCAATTATTTGCCTAACTCTTGATATTCTTTTCGTTTAATTCGCTTGATTCGTTGTTAATACCTAATCCGGGTAAG
>JAADGP010000127.1 GCA_013152315.1 FCB group bacterium | reverse complement strand
ATAATCTATTTTCAATAATCTTTGCGCCTTTGCGGTGAACAAAACCGTCAAGACCAATCGGGAAAATGATCCAACGAGGGTAATTTGCGGAAAATCATCAATTTTTCCCTGCCCTTCCGGGGTTTGATCGACAATTCCGGAAATTCCTCCCGCTCCAATTCCCACCGTTTACCAAACAAACGCTTGATCTCCGCCACCGAAACGCTCCACGGCGGGCCTTCCGATGAATGGTTCTTATCGATGGGGAACCACAGACCAATCAGCTTACCGCCGGTTTTAAGGATTCGCCAAACCACGTTTTCGTATTCGCGCCTGCGTCCCGGATCAATGGCGCAAAAGCAGGTTTGTTCAATCACGTAATCGAATTCATCGGAATATTCGCCCGGTAAATAAAATAAATCCATTTGTCGCGCGATAATTGTGACACCGGCTTTGCGCGCCTCCCGTTCCGCGGCCTCGATAGCCGAAGGCGCAAAATCCACAATCGTAACTTCGAGCCCCCGTTTGGCAAATACGATCGCATCGTACCCGCGACCGCTGCCAATAATACATACCCGGCCGTTATTTAAGCCGGCTGCCAGCTCCTCAAATACCGGGGTAGGTCCCCCTAAATCCCAATAGGCTTTACCGGATTGATATTTTTCTTCCCAAAATTGAGGAACGTCTCCCGTTTTGTTCATTTGCATTCCTCGTAAGTGCCTTAAAAATAATACAGATTATGTCGTAAACAATTATCCGGTTATCGTACCGAATTCATTCTATAAAATTAATGTTCTAAAGATTCGGGTCATAGCTCAGATTCGGAGCCAACCAACGTTCCACGACGCGCACGTCCATTCCTTTTCTGGCCGCGTAATCAATCACCTGGTCCCGGCCAATTTTGCCAACCCCAAAATATTTTGCTTCCGGATGGGCAAAATACCACCCACTGACCGAGGCGGCCGGCAACATGGCGTAGTTCTCGGTCAGCGTAATGCCAATTTTTTCCTTTACTTTCAATAAATCGAACAGGGTCTCTTTTTCAGTATGATCAGGACAAGCGGGATATCCTGCCGCTGGACGAATTCCCCGATATTTCTCAGCGATTAAACCTTCCCCGTCTAAGCTTTCATCCGGCGCGTAACCCCAGAACTCTTTTCGAACACGTTCATGCATATGTTCCGCGAAGGCCTCTGCCAGGCGATCCGCCAGGGCCTTGTATAAAATCGCGCCGTAATCATCCTGATGCGCTTCCCTTTCCCGAATCAGCTCTTCCAACCCGATTCCAGCCGTTACCGCGAACGCGCCAATCCAATCCATACGGTCGTTTTTCTTTGGTAAGACAAAATCGGATAAACACAGGTTGGCGTTACCCGGCCGTTTTTTAAATTGTTGGCGTAAATTATGCACCACCGCCAAAATACCGGTCCGCCGGGGATCGGTATAAATCTCAATATCATCTCCGATGGAGTTGGCGGGGAAAAGACCAATTGCTGCCCTGGCGGTAAGCAGTTTTTCATCCACTATTTTTTGTAAATATTCCTTCGCATCCGCAAACAACCGGCGGGCCTGCAGCCCTGATTTTTCATCGTCGAGTATCCGGGGGAATTTACCTTTCATATCCCAGGCCCTGAAGAAAGGTGACCAATCAATATAGGGAATAATTTTCTCCAACGGATATTCCTCGAAAACTTTTAATTCCCTGAGCTTTGGGACGGGAGGCTGATATTCAGCCCACTCAATCTGATAAGCGTTTTCCCGTGCTTCCCGGATCGATATGAGTTTCCGCTGGGTTTTTCTGTTCAGATGGACGTCGCGAAGCCGCGCATAGTCGGTCCGAATATCGGCGAGGAATTGTTCCCGCAAATGATCGTTAAGCAAATTCCCCACGATCCCCACGCATCGTGAAGCGTCGGTAACGTGAACCGTGGGTCCGTGATACACAGGTTCAATTTTTACGGCGGTGTGTGTTTTGGAAGTCGTGGCTCCTCCAATCAACAAGGGAACATCAAAAGCTTCTCTTTCCATTTCCCGCGCCACATACACCATTTCCTCCAACGAGGGGGTGATCAATCCGCTGAGCCCAACCAGATCTACTTTTTCCTTACGGGCTGTTTCAACGATTTTAGCGGCGGGAACCATAACGCCCAGATCGATTACTTCGTAATTATTGCAACCCAACACGACGCTTACAATATTCTTCCCGATATCGTGGACGTCCCCTTTCACTGTCGCCAGCAGGATTTTTCCGTTCGTCCGGCGGATGTCCTTGCCTTGGTTTTCCTGTTCTATGAAGGGAATCAGAACCGAAACAGCCTTTTTCATTACCCGGGCGCTTTTAACAACCTGGGGCAGAAACATTTTTCCGGCGCCGAAGAGATCCCCCACGCGATTCATCCCTTCCATCAACGGCCCTTCAATAATATCGATTGCTTTCCGGGCTTTTTTCCGGGCCTCCTCAACATCGACATCAATGTATTCCGTAACACCTTCAACAAGGGCGTGCACCAACCGTTTCTCGACCGGTAACTTCCGCCAATTCTGGTCGACCCTTCTCCTCTTTTTCGATCCTTTGTACTGCTCCGCCAGTTCCACTAAGCGTTCGGTCGCGTCGGGCCTCCGATTGAATAATACGTCTTCCACGGCTTCGCGTAAAACAGTCGGTATATCATCGTACACCACCAATTGCCCGGCATTCACGATGCCCATGTCCATTCCGGCCTGAATCGCGTGGTACAGAAATACCGAATGCATTGCTTCGCGAACGGTGTTGTTTCCCCGGAAGGAAAAAGAAAGATTGCTCACACCGCCACTGACCAGGCAGCCGGGGAACATGCGTTTAATGGTCCTGCACGCTTCAATATAGGCTATGGCATAATTATTATGTTCTTCCATTCCCGTCGCCACGGCGAAAATATTCGGATCAAAAATGATGTCTTCCGGCGGAAAGCCCACCTGCTCAGTCAGAATAGCGTAACTGCGGCGACAAATCTCGACTTTCCGTTCATAGGTATCGGCCTGTCCGCGTTCGTCAAAAGCCATTACGATCACGGCCGCGCCATAGCGCCGGGCCAGGCGGGCGCGATTGATAAATTCCTTTTCTCCCTCCTTTAAGCTAATCGAGTTGACGATCCCTTTCCCCTGCATGTTTTTCAAGCCGATTTCGATCACCGACCAGTTCGAGGAATCGATCATGAGGGGGACACGACTGATATTCGGTTCCGTGGCAACCAGCCGTAAAAAATGCTCCATCGCTTGTTCCGAATCGAGCAACCCTTCGTCCATGTTTATGTCAATAATCTGGGCTCCGTCTTCGATTTGCTGACGGGCCACGCCAAGCGCTGCTTCGTATTGTTCCTCAACGATTAGACGCCGAAATTTGGCGGAGCCGGCCACATTGGTGCGCTCTCCGATATTAACAAACAGGGAATCGGGACGAATGGTAAGGCCTTCAAGTCCGCTGAGTCGGGTAGCCGGTTCAATTTCCGGGATTTTTCGGGGGGGGAGCTTTTCAACCGCCCTGGCAATGGCGGTGATGTGAGTCGGGGTGGTTCCACAGCAACCACCGACAATGTTCACATAGCCCCGTTCTGCAAACTCACCGATAATCCGGGCCATGTTTTCGGGGGTGTCTTCATATTCCCCAAAGGCGTTGGGCAACCCGGCATTGGGATGCAGACTTATAAAAGTATTGGCGATCCGGGACAATTCCTCGACATGCGGTCGTAACTCATCGGCCCCCAGGGCGCAATTCAACCCCACGCTGAAAAGACCGGCATGACTGATGGAAATCCAAAAGGCCTCCACGGTTTGTCCCGACAGGGTCCGACCGCTGGCATCGGTGATGGTGCCCGACACCAGGATCGGGATTTCCAATTCTTCTTCCCGCAATACGGTTTGGATGGCAAATAAAGCCGCTTTGCAATTTAACGTATCAAAAACAGTTTCAACCATCAACAGGTCGACACCACCCTTTAACAACGCACGGGCCTGTTCGGAATAAGCAATCTTCAAGTCATCAAAAGTAATATTTCGGATACTGGGGTTATTGACATCCGGAGACAACGAAGCGGTGCGATTGGTAGGGCCCAGGATACCACAGACAAAGCGGGGCTTATGGGGCTCTTTGCGGGTGAATTCGTCGGCTACTTCGCGTGCGATCTTCGCGGCCGCCAAATTCATTTCCCAAACGAAATCTTCCGTCCGGTAATCGCTCTGGGAAATACTTGTCGCGCCAAAGGTGTTGGTCTCCACGATATCCGCTCCGGCTTCGAAATAAGCGCGGTGGATGGCCGCAATCACGTCGGGACGGGTAAGGGAAAGCAAATCATTGTTTCCTTTCAGGTCGACCGGATGGTCGTGGAATCGATCCCCGCGAAAATCGGCTTCTTCGAGATTATAGGATTGCAACATGGTCCCCATGGCGCCATCGAGAACCATTATCCTTTGAGCTATTATTTCGGATAGTGTCTTCATAACAAAAAAAGCCGGTGCGTACCGGCCTGAAACCTTTTTAGCACCTTTTTTATTGTCGCGGCAATATGGTGCAAATCACGACCAGTGAGTTTAAGAATAAAAACGGCATAAAAACAATGATTCTACTAAAGAAACAAATTCCTTGAAGACTAACCTGATTAAAGTTAGCTTTAGCCTTGGCGATGAAGGACTGGATGAAGGACTGAAGGTCTATTAAGCAATAAAATTTTTTTACTCAACATCTTGAGAACCTTTTTTTGCAAGCATAAAAATTTTTTACCCTTCCTTCATACCTTCCTCACCAGAATAATAATACCAGCAATCGCTATTCGTCATTTTTTTGACCGATAGCGGGGTCTGTTTTTGTAATTTGCCGAACGTTAGTTCGTTCGGCTTAAAGTAAATCGTCTGTAGAGTGTTATTATGAAAAAAGAGATTTACATTAATGAGAGTATGGGAGAGACTCGTATCGCCATACTCGAAGACGACCGCCTTGTTGAAGTATATATTGAAAAGCATGATCATCACCGCATGGTTGGCAATATTTACAAGGGTAAGGTGGAGAACGTTCTTCCGGGTATGCAGGCGACATTTGTCGACATTGGATACGATATCAATGCTTTCTTACCGTTTTCCGAAATTCAAAACTCCGAATACTTACTGGAAGATTTTGAAGAGTCGAACGGCTTCGACAACAACGGTAGTAAAAACAATCGAAATAATGACGACAACATTGTTGTCGATCTCCACACCGGTCAGGAAATATTTGTCCAGGTCATTAAAGAACCTTTCGCCGGCAAAGGCCCTCGGGTAACGACCGAAATAGCTATTCCGGGACGCCTATTGGTATTGGTCCCGGGAGCGGATTATATTGGTATATCCAAAAAGATCTGGGATAAATACGAACGCCGCCGTTTAAAAAAGATTGCCAGTCGCCTGAAGGAAAAAGGCGTCGGATTGATTGTACGGACCGTTGCCGAAGGTAAAAGCGAGGAGCAGATACAAAAAGATTACGAGATGCTCCGCGACCATTGGCATAAACTGGAACGCAAAGCCGCCCGGCTCGACGCGCCCGCCCTGGTTTACGAAGATTTGGAAACCGCGTCCAGCGTTATCCGGGATCTGCTCACCGCCGATGTGGGTAAGATCATTATCGACTCCCGCAAAACCTACCGTAAACTGAAAAGTTATCTGGAAGAAGTTTCCCCCAATCTGGCAAACCGTCTTGAACTATACAAACTCAAACATCCGCTTTTCGAAAGTATGGGCATTGAGGCCGAAATCGAAAAACTCATGCGCCCGAAAGTATGGTTAAAAAGCGGTGCCTACTTAATTATTGAAAAAACCGAAGCTATGGTCGTGGTGGATGTGAACAGCGGTCGATTTATCGGGAAAAAGCTGCACGAAGAGAATTCCCTGAAAATCAATCTGGAAGCGGCACGTGAAGTCGCTCGCCAACTCCGTCTGCGTGACTTGTCGGGATTAATTGTAATCGATTTCATCGATATGCGCGATGATGATAACAAACGCAAAGTGTATTACGAGTTGCGCAAGGAACTGAAGAAGGATCGCGCTAAAGTGGCGGTTTCACCGATTTCCGACTTCGGATTGTTGGAAATGACTCGCCAGAGAATTCGTTTAAGTTTATTGGATTCCATGACCGAAACCTGCCCGACATGTCACGGTTCGGGACAAATCATTTCCAAAGATACGTTAATCACCCGGGTAGATCATTGGCTCCGACGTTACAAAGCAAAGCATCGTGGTCTTCGTTTACAACTGTTACTGCACCCGGAAAACGCCGAATACTTAAAAGCGCAGAAGAAGCGTGTTTTGCGCGGACTTATGTGGCAAAATTTCGTCCATATCAAAATCAAAGCGGATCCGGACGTACCACGCGACGAATTTCGATTTATCACGGCAAAAGACGGTGTGGATATTACAAATGATCTTGACCTTGATAGGGAACAAGTTAGCTCGTAAATTCACCGGCTTTTTTGGAGAAAAGAATGTACGCAATCGTTGATATAGCGGGAAAACAATACAAAGTTTCTAAAGGGGATAAACTCCGGGTGGCCACTCTGCATGCCGAAGTCGGAGAAGATATCCTGTTTGACCAAATTCTTCTTACCGATGATGGCAAGGCCGTCAAAGTTGGCAAGCCAACGGTAAAAAACGCCTCTGTTTCGGCCCGTATTCTGGAACACGGTCGTGACAGGAAAATCCTGATTTACAAAAAGAAGAGGCGTAAGGGATACCAGCGGAAAAACGGCCACCGTCAGGGGTACACGCTACTGGAAATAAACAATATTGAAATTGCAGCTCCCAAGAAAAAATCCCCCGCGAAGAGCACAAAGGAAGCGGCAAAAGCAAACGAAGGGGACAAATAATGGCACATAAAAAAGGACAGGGCAGTTCTCGAAACGGTCGCGATTCCCATTCCAAACGACTGGGCATAAAGATCGCGGACGGACAAGCCATACTTGCCGGCGGAATTATCGTCAAACAACGGGGCACAAAATTCCATCCCGGAAAGAATGTTAAACGGGGAGGTGATGATACGCTTTTTGCCACCGCCAACGGCGTAGTCAAATTCAGCCGCCAGGGCCAAAAACGAAAAATTGTAAACGTCATTTCCTAATCTTCAGACCCTTTTAAACTTTTCCTGTTTACCCCACTTTTACGTGGGGTTTTTATATTTATCCTCATCGCTATTCCTTAATTTTTAATGTTTCAATTTGCTAATAAAACAAGAAAAGGAGGATTTATCATGTCCAGAAAGAAAATTGCTCTCATTGGGGGAGGTCAAATCGGGGGCAACCTGGCATTAATCGCGGCGCAAAAAGAATTAGGTGACATCGTTATTTCGGACATCCCCAAGGCCGAGGGCATGATCAAAGGAAAAGCTCTGGACCTTATGCAATTACGTCCCCATGACGGCTACGACGTGAATATAGAAGGATCCTCCGATCCGGCTATCATTTCCGGGGCCGACGTGGTAATCATAACCGCCGGTGTGCCCCGCAAGCCGGGCATGGATCGTGAGGATTTACTGGGGATCAACCTGAAAATCATAAAGGACGTGGCCAACAACGTCAAAACTCATGCTCCGGAAGCATTTGTCATTGTCATCTCCAATCCGCTTGACGCGATGGTGTACGCTTTCTATAAACTCTCCGGGTTTCCGAAAAATCAGGTTGTCGGTATGGCCGGCGCCCTCGACAGCGCCCGCTTCCGGACCTTTATCGCGATGGAAACGGGATTTTCCGTTCAGGATGTAACCTGTATGGTACTGGGCGGCCACGGCGACTCGATGGTTCCCCTGACCCGTTTGGCCGCGGTCGGCGGAATACCCGTCAGTGAATTAATTCCCGAAGAGCGATTGAATGCCATTGTCGAGCGGGTTCGCTTTGCCGGCGGCGAAATTGTCAAACTTTTCGGAAACGGTTCCGCGTACTACGCACCGGCCCAATCGGCAATCGAAATGGCGGAAAGTTATTTGCGCGATAAGAAACGCGTAATCCCCTGCGCATCATACTGCGAAGGTGAATTCGGAGTGGACGGGTATTTCATCGGTGTCCCTTCGGTCATCGGCAGCGGCGGTGTCGAAAGAATCCTGGAATTCACGCTCACCGAAGAAGAAAAAGCCGAATTGAACGCCACCTTGGAAAAGGTAAAAAAGACGGTGGCCGAAACCGGTTTGTAAACAAATCAAAGTATACGCAAAACCCCCTTTCCGAAGGGGGTTTTGTATTTTAACTTATATCAATGGATTTTAATTAACTTTTAACCGTGAAGGTTACTTACTGCAGTCAGTCTGACATCGGTCGCTACCGGGAGGTTAATCAGGATCGCTATGTGGAGGTTCAAAAGCCTTGGGGGTATTTGTTTGCCGTTGCGGACGGATTCGGACACCGCGAAGGAGGACAATTCGCCAGCCAGACGGTTGTTGACCTGTTGCGGACCCGGTTTACGCAACAAGAGCCCCTGGCATGGAAGGATTTTTTATTATCAACCCTGAATTCCGCAAACCGTATCGTTTACCAACAAAAAATTTCCGCTTTTGGTAACACAATGATGGGAACTACGTGCGTTGTGCTGACAATCGGGCCCGAACACGCGTATTATGCTCATATCGGCGATAGCCGTATTTATTATTTTCACCGGGAGAAAGGCCAGCAACTAACGCACGACCATTCCCGAACACAACAGTTGGTTGATATGGGACTCATCACCCCCCGGGAGGCGCAGACCCATCCTCTGAAAAATATTTTAACCAAAGCGATTGGTGTCGATCCTGTCATTGCCTGCGACCATTCGGAACATCCCATAAAACTATACCCGGGAGACAGGTTCCTTTTGTGTTCCGACGGTTTCTGGGGTTTGGTGCCCGAAGAACAATTCACTCCTGTTGTGCTCGGCAAGCCCCCTTCGGAAGCCGTGCCGATCCTGATTGACCTGGCCCTTCAAAACGGAGGGTATGATAATATCACCGTTCAGGTCATAACTGTCGATGATTTGCCGAACGGTAAAAATTTGAATTAAGCGGGCATGACAACCATTTATTCCCATTCGTGTCTATTCATCCGTGACGATCGGTCAACGTGAACGAAGAAATCAGACAACTAATTCTACAAGCACAGGACGGTGATACGGACGCGTTTCACAAGCTCGTCGCTATGCACGATCATCGTATCATGGCCCTGGCTTACCAACTAACCAAAAACAAACAGGATGCAGAGGATTTATATCAGGAAGTATTCATGAAAGCCTATAAAAAATTGCACCAGTTTCAATTTCGAAGCGAATTCTACACCTGGCTTTACCGGATCACGGTCAATACGGCTTTCAATCTGAAACGCAAGTTGTCCCGGTTCCCCACCCACGAACCGGACCCGGCTGAAAATCGGGACCCGATGGATTGGATTATATCGGAGGACACCACGGATGACGAGCGAATGGAAATAATAAAGGCCGTCCGAAAATCAATGGAAATTCTGCCTCAGCAACAACGTACGGTTTTTATTTTAAAACATTTACAAAGTCTGAAAATCAAAGATATTGCCAGCATTCTAAACATATCCGAAGGGACTGTAAAAAAATACTTATTCCGTGCCATGGAAAAACTCCGGATGTCATTAAAGGAGTATCAATATGCCAGATAAAATATCCAGACAGTTACAAAAACAGGCTTCATTGTATGTTCTGGAGTCCTTAACCGCCGGGGAAAAATCCAAGTTTGAAGCCGAACTTAAGGCGAACGCTTCCCTTAACCAATATGTTCAGGAGTTAAGAGAAACTTTAGAGGCCACACAACTACTCACGGCGGTGAAACCAACGGAAGAATACCTGGCCGGTCAACGCAATTTACTGCGGGGGAGGATTGAACAGTTTGAATGGCAAAGGAAACACAAATTTTCCATGGAAAGCGTCCTTTTATCATTGGAATCCCTTAAAGACACACTTTTCCAAAGCCATCAACCGGTCTGGGCGGTTATCACTTATGTTGTCATCGCCTTTTTCGCGGGAAGATTCATATTAGGGCCCGAACCAACCATCCCCGATAATCTCCGGTCGACACCGCAAATAGATATTCGTAAGTTGATTTCTTCCGGCGCCCTGTCGAGCGCCGAGATTAATGTAACCGGGAACGGCCATCCGGCGGTCAATTTTGCCCTGGAAACAAATCAATCGGTTAACGTCTCCGGTGGATTCCAGGATGAAACCATTCGACAGCTTCTTTTTTATTTATTGCTTTACGATCGGAACCCCGGGAACCGCTTGAAAGCCGTAAAGCTCCTGGAAAACGTCACACCAATCGACGAGGCGAAAATGGTGCTCACGTCATCCCTGTTGTCCGATCCGAATCCGGGTGTGCGTCTCCGGGCGGTAAAACTCCTGGAACAATACGAACCCGACAATCTCCTTCTGGACGCGTGCCAAAAAGTTTTATTGGAGGATAACAACGAAGCCGTACGCATGGGAGCCTTAAATATCCTGGCCAAACAACCCACTGAAAAGGTTATTCCAACCTTACAAATTGTGAGTCTCATGGATGAAAACGATTATATTCGTGACCAGGCTACGGAGATACTGGCAAACCTGAAAGATAAAATTTCGGCAGAAAGCATTGAGGTCAAACAATGAGGTGGCTAATCTTACTAATCTTCAGTACGCAATTGGTCCTGGGACAAAAAATATTCGAGTCCTTCGATCTGGACGGCACGATGCGATATACCGGAACCACGACGTATGATTTTGACGTGGACGTGGCAACCATACCCAGTTTCAAAATCCACAAAATCAAGGGCGACATAACCATTAAGGGGGTTCCGGGGATGACGATTCACATCGAGGAAAAGGTCCGTGTCCGGGCGGCCACCAAACTGCAAGCCCTCAACCAGTTTGAAGAATACCGGGCTACCGTCATGCAGAAAGTTGACGGCAACGTTGTGGAAGTCGTCGGTTCCGGGCATTGGCCCTCAAGGATTGATTTTTCCTACGTTATCACGACCCCCGCCAATATCAGCGTCCTGGCATACACCAGCGGCGGTGACATCGAAATAAGAAATATTACCGGTCAGGTTGACCTCAAAACCAGCGGCGGTGATCTGGACCTGAGTAATATCATCGGAAAACTGACGGCTAAAACATCCGGAGGCGACATTGAGCTCTCTCACGGACAGGGAAATCTGTTTCTATCCACGTCAGGTGGCGATCTCGTCATCTCCGATACCGAAGGAAAAATCAACGCCCACACTTCCGGAGGTGACATCGAAGTGAATTATAATCTCGGTGATGTAATTGTTAGCACCAGCGGCGGTGATATCGAATTGTACTCGATTCAAGGGAAACAAGTCTCCGGCCGTACTTCGGGGGGCGATATCGACGCCAAAGACATTACCGCCGAATTGAATATTCGCACTTCCGGCGGCGATCTGGACATCGAGGACATTCGCGGCCCGGTGAAAGCTTCCACCTCCGGGGGTGACATAGATATCAGCAACGTTTTTGGCGCTGTTGTGGTATCCACCAGCGGAGGATCCATCGTCGGCGACGGTCTTTACGGAAAAATCAACGCCCGCACTTCCGGCGGCGATATTGAAATCGAAAAAGCGTACGATCCCTCCTTACCCGCCCATGACATTACCCTTAAAAACTCCAACGGGAATATTTACTTAGTTTTGCCGGAAGAATTTTCAGGGAATTTTGACGTCGTGGTCAAGGGAAGCTATTCGCTGGGAGTGATCGATTCCGAATTCCCAATAACCATAACCCGAAAACAAAACGAAGTGCGCGGCATGGGCACAATCGGCTCCGGCCTTTACTTAATCAAACTGGGGACATATAATGGTCAAATCGTTATCGAAAAGGATTAAACCCATGGCAAAAGGTGTATTCATATTCATTCTGGTCTTACCCCTATATCTGACAGCTCAGGAAGAACCCGACGAAATAACACAGGAAGGCTGGGTTGAGCGCGTCGAAACAATAATTAATTCCGGTCAACAAACCGATTCGACAAAAGCAATTAATCCATTGGACAATCAAAGTTCAACTATTGAAGCTCTCCCCACTGTGCAGGAAAATCCTCCTTTCGTTCCGGAGGAGGAGCCGGCGGAACCATCCACCGTGAATGAATTGAAATTATTCGGTGATCATGTCATTAAGGCCAATGAGGTATCTTACGACAGAATCCGAATTGTCGGGGGAGACCTGACCGTTTATGGCACCGTAAAAGGCCAAATATCGGTTATCGGCGGTGACGTTTATCTTGGTAAAACCGCCGTAGTGGAGGGGGAAATAATCGCCATCGGCGGAAACATACACCGGAAGCCCGGAGCGATTATTACCGGAAGGGTAATTGAAACCAATTTAAAGGAAGGATTGGTCTACCGGGAATACGATAAGAGCCCCAAGATTAAAGGGAAATCCGAATTCGATCTGGAATCGAGAAGCGAACGCGCCAATTTCAGTTGGATTCATCAAAAGACGGATGTGTTTATTTATAACCGCAATGAAGGATTGTTGATTACACCTTTTAATTTTCAATGGGACCGGGAATCCTTGTCGGATTTCCGATTGAGTCTCTCTCTGGGCTATCGTTTCGGCCAAAAAGCCCCCGCGGGCCGGATTACATTGGAGAAATCCTTTTTCATAAACCGTAATTTCATTCTCTATGGCAGCGCTTTCAGGGAATCGCGTACATTTGATTATTACCGCCTTCCCGAAGCGGAAAACTCGGCGGCTGCCATTCTCGGTCGACAAGATTTCTATGATCGCTGGGACGAACGGGGATACGAGCTGGGCGTTGGTTTTGATCTTTCGCTGATTAAAGTAAATGTTAAATTAACCACCGCCAACGAAGATTCGATTCCCGTTACCGATATATGGAGCGTCTTTGAGCAGAATCGCCGTCTGCGCCCCAACCTACCCATGACACCGCAAAAAATTAATTACCTGGAATCCACATTAGCCTTTCGTACCCGTCGTTACGATCCCCTGCATAACGGCGCGGCGCTGTTCATCCATTATATCGGCTACCATAATGCCAACAGTATATCCGAACTCATTAAACTCAATCCCCTCACCATATCCAACCGTATTTTTTCAATGGTCATTATCAATTGGGAATTCTCCGAAGGGATCGTCCTGCGATCCCGTGTATTAACCGGAACTTCCGCGCAAACCCTCGCGCCCCATCGCTATTTCAGTGTCGGAGGACTTGGATCGGTCAGCGCTTTCCCCTACAAATACCAGGTCGGTGATCAATTCGCTCAGGCAAATATCGAATTGATCTTTACCCCTGAATTTTTGGGGACCGGTATGCTGTTAAAGGTTTTCACCGACGGAGGGCAGGCGTGGATGAAAGATGAATTCTCGTTTAAGGATTTATTGCATCAACAGAATAATGTTATTTCGTCCGTAGGCATTGGAATCGGACAGGCCGACCATGACGGATTGGAATGGGGCATAAACTTCGCCCAACCGCTTGACGGCCGCGACTACTTGGAGACAACCGTGCGGTTGAACCTTAACTTCTGAGGACCCAATGCGAAAAATAAGCAAAACCACCCTGTTCATATCTTGTTTATCGCTCGCGCTTACCTTCGGCCAGAGCCAGGATAAGGACACGTTAGTTCGTGAAAAATATCACTTTTCCACAAAAACTTACCGGGACCTGGACGTGTCCATCACGTATGGTATCGGTAGTCTTAAAATCATGGCCAACAAAAAAAAGTACGACATCGACGGTAAAGTGGAATACAACCCATCAAAAATGACCCCATCCGTCAGTTTTGATTCTTTTGGAAACACGGCTCTGCTCGAAGTCAGAATTAAGTCCAAAAACCTTGACAATGATAAGGATTTTCATTTTTCGATCGATGATCTCAAAATTAATCGAAAAAGGGAACAATACGAAAACAACATGGAATTCGAATTACCCACGGCTACGCCCACCGCTTTGAACCTTGATTTCGGGATGGGGTCCGCCTTTTTGGATCTGACAAAAATCAAACTGACAAATCTGGATATCGATTGCGGGTTAAGCGACGTTGAAATAGTGGTAAACCGGCGGAACCGCGGGCGGTTCGACCGTCTTCGGCTGAAAAGCGGACTGGGCGATTTAAATGCCACCGGATTGGGAAATCTCCGGGCCCGGGAATTGAAACTGGAAGTGGGATTGGGCTCGGCAATCATCGACCTCCGGGGCGAAGATATTACCGATATGGAAGGCGAAATAGAAGTTGGGTTGGGTTCCCTGGATTTGATTCTGCCCGC
>JAADGP010000150.1 GCA_013152315.1 FCB group bacterium | reverse complement strand
CGATTGACGTTTCTCTGTTTATTGACGGCGTTCCCATTAAACTGGTAGACACCGCCGGGTTGCGTAAAGCAAAAAGTGAGATCGAGTCCGAGGGAATAAAACGTACCTATCGCTATATTAACGATGCGGACCTGTTAATTTTTCTGAAAGATAAACCCGGCCCGGTAGGAATTAAACTGCCCGAGATAAAAAACACCTCTGTGATCCGGCTCTTTAATAAAATCGATCTCCTTTCCGCGGAACAGCGGCATCAGCTTCAGCGTAAATATCCCGACCATCTTCTTATATCGGCCAAGAACAATCTGGGTATTAAACAGTTGAAAAACGAAATTAAAAAGTTGTTGGGTATTTCCGGTGCGTTGTCGTCCTCCGTAGCCATAACTACGGCGCGTCAATACGAAGCGGCCAATCGCTGCAAGCGGGGGGTTGACGAGGCGCTTGGCCTGCTTAAACAGCAACCGCCGGCGTATGAACTGGTCTCCCTTGAATTGCGGGAAGCGCTGTCAGCGATCGATACCGTCCTTGGCAAAACCACGCCGGATGATATTCTGAACACCATCTTCAACACTTTCTGTGTAGGAAAGTAGGTTTCACGTGAAACAATCTGCCGTGGATTTCGATCTGATCGTTGCGGGAGGCGGCCATGCCGGCGTTGAAGCGGCAATAATCGCCGCCAAGTTGGGGTTGCGTGTCGGATTGATTACAATGAACACCAACGCTATCGCCCGTATGTCCTGCAACCCGGCGATTGGCGGCTTGGCCAAGGGGCAAATGGTACGTGAGCTTGATGTGCTTGGCGGCATTATGCCCCGCATAGCCGACCAAACCGGGATCCAGTTTAAAATGCTCAACCGATCCAAAGGCCGGTCGGTTTGGTCTCCCCGGGCTCAAATCGACAAACGGCACTACGAAGCGCTTTTGCAAGACACCATTGCCAAACAACCGAACTTATCCACAATTCAGGAAGAAGTTGTGGATATCCTCGAAAATCATCACGCCGTCCGCGGTGTTGTCCTCCGGGATGGCAGCCGTTTGTCCTGCCGGGCATTGGTCCTTACCTGTGGAACCTTCCTTAATGGATTAATCCATATCGGCAACCGGAAGGTTTGCGCCGGACGTATGGGCGAAGTACGGGCGGAAGGAATCACGGAAGCGTTAAAGTCTCGTGGTTACCGAACGGGCAGGCTCAAAACCGGTACGCCCCCGCGACTAATAAAGCAGACCATAGATTGGTCCCGAACTCGCTTGGTTTTGGGAGACGAGACTCCTACTCCCTTCTCATACAGGACGCGAACGTTTTCTCCCCCAAACCTTCCTTGTCACACCGTGAGGACCACGCCCGCCTGTCATGAAATTCTTCGTTCCAATGTTCACCTTTCACCCCTGTTCTCCGGCGATATTTCCGGTGTTGGCCCGCGTTATTGCCCTTCTATTGAAGACAAAATATTTCGTTTCAGCCATCACGAATCACACCTCTTATTCCTGGAGCCGGAATGGACCAACTCCGACCAAATTTATACCAACGGTTTCTCGACCAGTTTACCGGAAAAGGTTCAGTTGCGGGCCTTGCGAGAGATACCCGGCCTGGAGCGCGTTGCTTTTTTCCGGCCGGGTTATGCTATTGAATATGATTTTATTCCTCCCGCCCAGCATCGGGCCACTTTGGAATCCAAAACCATCTCCGGTCTCTTTTTCGCCGGCCAAATCAACGGCACTTCGGGATACGAGGAAGCCGCGGTCCAAGGTCTGATCGCCGGTGTTAATGCGGCTAACCAAATACTTAACCGGGAACCACTGACGATTGGTCGTGACGAGGCCTACATCGGCGTGCTAATCGACGATCTTATCACCAAAGACACCCTGGAGCCTTACCGTATGTTCACCTCCCGGGCCGAATACCGCCTCCTGCTCCGCTTCTCCAACGCCGATGCCCGTCTCCTTGAAAAAGCCCGGAAGCACAAGCTCATCGAAGGACGGCTTTATGACGAATTGCAAAAAAAACTGTCCGCCACGGAAGAAGTGATCACCTCCCTAGACCGCTCGCTTCTTCCACACGAGATCAATCCCGTTTTATCACAACACAACGAGCGCGTTATACGGCAAAAGTTGCCGGCCAGGGATTTGCTGAAACGACCATCGGTCTCGATTCACTTTCTTATTGATCCGTCTAAAAAAACTTTAGCCGACGATTTTGAGCCTTTCATCGCCGATGAAATTTTGCTGGAAGCGGAGACAAAAATCAAATATGCCGGGTACATTAAACGCCAGCGCGAACAGGTAGCAAAAATGAAACAGCAGGAAACCTACCGTCTCCCCGAACACATTGACTACGCCGCTCTATCCGGTCTCTCCATTGAAGCGCGCGAAAAACTTCAATCTGTTCGTCCGGAAACACTTGGTCAGGCCATGCGAATCTCCGGCGTTTCCCCCGCCGACATTTCCGTCCTCTCTGTTTTGTTATCCAGCCGCTGACGACAAAAGGAATGTATATCATTCATCTTATTTTTTGGTAAACCATGACTGTTTCACGTGAAACACCCCCACTCAAAACCTCCGGGTTCTTTTCGCTGTTCAGGGAAAGGACGGTGGACAACCTTGCCCTGAACCCTGACCAATTTTGCCTTTCCGGGCTTACTTTGCCGTTTCTTTCTCTTTTTTTATTGTCGCTTAAGAAGCGTGCTTTCGGTGTTGTCGTATTTAACAATCCTCTGCTCGCTGAAAGTTTTTACCGCTTCAGTTACAACCTCACCGACCGGGCATTGTATTTCCCGGAAACGCAGGTCTCCACAGCCGACGTGCCGGGCTTTAATCTGGAAAACGAACGCTACCAGTCCGAAGTCTTCAGCCGGATTGCGAATCAATCTCCCGGTTTGATTACAACAACTCTCAAGGGCCTGGCCACGGGCGTTAACAACCCTTCTAATCTTACAGAGAAAGAACTCACTCTCAGTATCGGGAAAGAGATTGAAAGGTCTAAACTCCTGCATCTGCTTACCGATTGGGGTTACGAACAAACCGATAAAACTACCACCCCGAAGACCTTTTCCGTTCGCGGTGGAATCATCGACGTTTTTCTCCTGTATGACCAGTCTCCCGTCCGCATTGAACTCTTCGGAAATCGCATCGATTCGTTGCGGATTTTTAACCCGATGTCCCAAAGAATGATCCGGGAAATCCGGCGCCTGCAACTATTGCCGCCGCCAAACATGAAAGAAGACAAAAAGACCGTTCCTTTTGAAAATGTTTTGCCGGAAGGAACCTCTCTTTTCTATGTTAAAGAAACGGATGGTCGTTACACTGTAGCTACAAACCCCACTTTTGACTCTCCACAACCGATTGATTGCCACGACTGGCGGTTTTCCTCTCTTTCTCATGACCGGAAAGATCAGATTATTTCCACCGTTTTGCGACGCTGCGGGGAACCCCTCTTTCTTTTTGTTGATAACACCGTTTCCCGTAAACGCTTACAATCCCTGGTTCCTCCGCAAACGACTTTTGTCCATGGCTTGTTGGAACGGGGGTTCTATTCTTCTTCCCTGCGTCTCTGTTGTCTTTCGGCGGCGGAATTTCTAAAACAGACAGCGGTCATGCGGCACCGCTGGACTTTGGAATCCTTTGCCCACCAACCGCAACGTTCCCTGTCAACCATCGATAGTCTCAACTGGGGAGACTTTCTGGTTCACCAGGATTTCGGCATTGGTGTCTACAAAGGTCTTGAAACCATTCAATCAAAAGACAACAAACAGGAATGTATCAAAATTGAATATGCTGACGGTGGTGTTATTTATGTCCCGGTGGAAAAATTCTCCAAAGTCCACAAGCTTATTTCAACCGGTGAAGGCACCCCCAAGCTTTCTTCGCTCGGTTCCACGAAATGGGAGCGACAGAAGCAACGCGTCAGGGAATCCGCGCGCAAAATTGTCGGAGAACTGATCAATCTTTATTCCATACGCAAACGGGAGCGTGGTTTTCGGTATGATCCGAACGATGAGCTCTATGAAGCCTTAGTGGATTCCTTTCCTTATGAGGAAACTCCCGACCAAACGCAATCCATCGACGCGGTTATCCGGGACATGGAAAGGGATCGACCAATGGAACGGTTGATTTGTGGCGATGTTGGCTTTGGGAAAACCGAAGTTGCTTTCCGCGCGATCATAAAAGCGGTCGCCAGTGGTAAAAAAGTGCTTTTTCTTACACCGACTACCATTTTGGCCGACCAACATTTTATTTCGGCCTCGGCGCGCCTGGTTCCCTTAGGTGTCAGGGTGGAGCTATTATCGCGTTTTAAGACCAAAAAAGAACAGAAAAAAATACTTGAAGCGATGATCAACGGTCAGGTTGATCTGGTTATCGGAACCCACCGTCTCCTGTCCGACGACGTTCGTTTTCCGGATCTTGGGCTGCTTATCATCGACGAGGAACACCGGTTTGGTGTTCGTCATAAGGAGCGTCTGAAACAGCTGAAAACAAAAGTTGATGTCATCACCTTAACGGCAACGCCCATTCCGCGGACTTTGCAGCAGTCTTTGCTGGGGATCCGCGACATCAGCAGAATTGACACCCCTCCGAAAACACGTAAACCAATCCAGACCTTCGTAAAGTTCTTTGACTGGTCGCTTATTAAACAAGTGCTCCAAAATGAATTATCCCGGGGCGGTCAAGTCTATTTCCTTCATAACGATATCAACGCCCTTCCTTTTTTCTTTGAAAAACTGTCGGGGTTCTTTCCCAACCATTCCGTCGCTTTTGCCCATGGAAAAATGAACAGTCGAGATCTGGAAAGGATCGTTCTCTCGTTCTTCAACGGCAAATTAGATATTTTGTTGTGCACGACAATTATCGAATCCGGCCTGGACGTCCCCAATGCCAACACGATCATTATTAACAACGCGCAGCAGTTCGGTTTGGCCCAATTATACCAAATCCGGGGTCGTGTTGGACGTGGATACCGCCAGGCGTTTTGCTACTTATTATTACCGCCCGGCAAAACGCTGGGAGAAGATGCCTACCGCAGATTGAAGGCCATCGAACAATACACTTCACTAAGCTCCGGATACGATATTGCCATGAAAGACCTGGAAATCCGCGGCGCGGGTAATCTCTTCGGATACAAACAAAGCGGTCACATCGGCGCCGTCGGTTTCGAAATGTACTGCAAGCTCCTGCGGGATGCCGTGAACGAAGCAACCGGTAAAGCCGCTACCGCTCGGGAACCGGTAAAAGTCATTATTGACGATGTGGCGCTTTTCGAACACACATACATGCCATTGGTCCAAGACCGTCTATATTTTTACCAGCGCTTGTCCGAGATTGAAAATCTTGACGAATTTTTGGATGTCCGGAACGAAATCCGTGATCGTTTCGGTCCTTTTCCGCGAGCCGCGGAAAATTTACTGAAAGCGGCCTATTTTCGTATTCTTTTAAAGAACAGCTCCGTTACTTCCCTGCGTTTTAACAGTGATCGTTTAGTTATTGTTTTTAATGGTTTTAGTCCGTTTTCTTCCTTTGCTGATCTGGTGGCGGCCGTTTCCCGCGCGCTCCAGAGCCAACGTTTCATTTTTCGGTTTATCTCCGATACGGACAAGGCCTTAAAAATGTCTGTGCGCTCCGAATCTCTGCAAAACGCATATGAAGCTGCTGAAATCATAGGAAGACTGTTTTCTGGTGCGATCACGCCGTAATTTGTGACATGCATTTCAAGAAATTCCTTTTAGTTTTCGCCGCCATGCTTATCCTGGGGACTTTCGGTTGCAATAAAAAAGAACCCTCCGGTAGCCCTGTCGTCGCGCGCGTAAACAACCACTATCTCACCCTGGAAGAAGCAAACAAACGCCTTCTTTCCTATTCCAACGAAAACATTACCCTGGAAGATGTCGTGTCCAGCTGGATCGACACTGAATTATTGTATATGGCGGCTCTTAAAAACGATTTTGATAAGGACAAAACCCTTCAAAATCGTTTACTTGAATTCCGGCGCCGTCTTTTGGGTGACGCATACCTTGAATCCGTGCTGCAAAGACAAACCCATATAACCAACAGCATGGTTAAGGACTTTTACGAAAAATATAAATCAAGTTTTGTGAGGACTTCCGATGAGGCCCTGATAAACCATTTCGTTCTCAACACAAAAACGGAAGCAAACCGCGTAAAGAAGGTTCTTTCCAAACACCGTTCCGGCGGCGAAAGAAAAGAACTTTTCGCTTCTTATCGCGTTGAGGCTGTGGTAGTTAAAAAAGGGTTCTTAATCAACGCTCTTGACAAGGCAGTCTTTTCCTCACGTAAAGCTCCGGCGGTGATTGGTCCTGTCGCAGACAAAAAGCGCTATCATGTAATCGAAGTACTAAAACGATATAAAAAAGGGTCTTCTTACGGGCTGGACAAGGTCTACGATGAAATCCTCCAACGTCTTATACAGCAACAAAAAACGCTGAAAGGGAAACGCGTGCTGGACAGCCTTCGTACCACATCAAATATTGAGATCAACATGGAGTTAATTCGATGAATCAGAAGTTTTTATCCGTTTTTATGTTTCTAACTTTTATTTGCGTTTCTCCCCTGACCTTACGGGCGCAAGACGAAACGCCCATTCTTGAAGGCATTGCCGCTATTGTCGGCGAAAATATTATTCTCAAAAGCGATCTGGCGCAACTCACGAACATGACAGCTATTCAACAAAGGATTGATCCGGTTCAAAATCCGCAACGCTATAAAAAACTTGAGGAAGACATTCTGCAATCGCTTATCGACCAGAAAATTGTGCTCGAAATGGCCAAGCTGGATTCCATAGAAGCAAAGGAAAAAGATGTGGAACGCGCCCTTGATCAACAAATTGAGAACATGGTCGCCCAAGCGGGAAGTGAGGAACAGGCCGAGAAAATGCTGGGGCAACCCCTGAAGTCTTTCCGCCGTGAATATTGGTATGATATGCAGGACCGGCTGATAACGGAACAATACCAGCAAAAACTGCTGTCTTCCATCGGAATTACCCGTGAAGAAGTTATTGAATTTTACAACACGTATAAAGACAGCCTTCCTTTTCTTCCCACCACCGTGAAGCTCCGTCACTTATTAATTCCGATTGAACCGGGAGAGAAAAGTAAACAGCGCGCCATTCATTTATTGGATAGTTTACGGCAAAGAATATTGGCGGGAGAATCTTTCTCAAAATTAGCGGAAGCTTATTCACAAGATCCGGGAACGAAAAGCCGCGGGGGCGATTTGGGATTTGTCCGGAGGGGAACTCTCGTTCCTGAGTTTGAAGAGGTCGCTTTTACTCTTGAGGATGGAGAAATAAGCCAGCCCGTGAAAACAAGTTTTGGCTATCATCTGATACAAAGGCTCGAGCGACGGGGAGATAAATCCCATATCCGGCACATCCTTATCGTTCCCGAAATCACAATGGAAGATGAGTCCCGGGCGTATAAATTCGCTTCCTCATTAAGGGATTCCGCCACAACGCTCGAACGTTTCATTTCCCTGGTTAAAACTTATTCAAAGGACGAAAAAACCAAGGATATTGGAGGAGATTTGGGGTGGATAGATCCTAATAATTATCCCCTGCCCGAAATTGCCAAAGTTATTCCGTACCTCAAACAAAATGAGTGTAGTCCGCCGGTAAAAACCGATTATGGTTATCATTTGTTGTGGCTGGAAGGAATCAAACCAGGGGGTAAGCCAAATTTAACAACTCATTGGTTCGAAATCGAATCGATGGCGTTAAACCAAAAGAAAATGAAATGGTACCAGGATTGGATAGCTAAGGCACGGAAAAACTTCTACATAAAAATTATCAGTTAATTTCCACATCGCTTTCTCCACGCTTTTATCCACTTCTTTTCCACAACTCCCGGCCGAAAGTCATATTTCAAAATTTTTAAAGGTTGTTCTTTTTTTTCGACCGGTTATCCACAGGCCTTAAAATCTTTTCCACATCAAGTATTGGTTTAACCTACCACGTTAAAATACACGTACCGTGAAAAAGCGTTCTTTTGCGCGTCGAATATTCACAGTTGTAACAGTAATAATAATAAAAGATAGATACTTAAATAATATTATATATCTCTTGCAATCTCACATGCTCAGATATGAAAAACCACTTGTGAAAAGTGGTGGTTATCGGTAACATCATTGGCCTTTTTCAGAGGGGTGAAAAACGTTTACAAGAGCATAAATTTTTCAAGGTTTTTATGAAACTTTCCACTTCAAAAACAGAACTTCAAACCGCACTCCAAAAACTTTCCAAAGCCACACCGGCCCGTTCTACATTACCGATTTTAAGTTGTGTACTTTTTAAGGTTGATGAAGTGAAAACCGTGTTGCGGAGCACGGATTTGGAAATAACAATTATTGTCGAGTTACCTGCCAGTATAGAAGAAACAGGCTCCGCCGCAATACCTTTGCAAACTTTATTGGAAATAACCAATGAATTGCCCGACGGGCGGATTACCATTGCCGTGTCGGAACAGCATAAGGTTGAACTGATAACGGAAACCGGGATATATGATTTGATGGGAAAACCGGCTGAAGAATTTCCCGCTCTTCCCGATATCGACGGTCGCAAAGCAATTGGTGTCAGCGGTGAAGTGTTCAAGTCCATTATTGAGGTAACAAAGTTTGCCGTCAGCAAAGATGAATTAAAACCGGCCCTGACGGGTGTATTTTTCCACTTCGGTGAAGACGATTTAACGGCGGTGGCAACGGATGGACACCGCTTGGTCAGGTACATTTGGAAAGAATACCAGCCCGGGGAATTTACCGGCGATATCATCGTGCCCCGGAAATTTTTAAATTTGTTCAATCTCTTTGTGACCACCGATGAACCGGTGCAATTATGGATGGGAGAAAATCATCTTACGGCCGCTATCGGTTCCAATATGCTTTTTACCCGTGTGATTGATGAGCGGTTTCCCGATTATGAGAGCGTTATTCCATCGGATAACGATAAAGTACTGACCGTGGACAGAGAAGCGATGTTGGGCGCCGTGCGACGCGTTTCGATCTTTTCGAATAAATCCACGAATCAGATTGCCCTGCAACTCAGTGAAAAAGGTACTAAAATCACAACCGAGGATCCTGAAAAAGCATCGAAAGCGCAGGAAGAATTACCGGCGAAATATGTTGGCGACGATTTGACGATTGGGTACAACGCCACATATCTCAGGGATATTTTATCGCACATTCAGGACCCGACGGTGATAGTAAAATTGAAAACCCCCATTAGCGCCGCTTTATTTTATCCTGAAAAGCCCGTTGAAAACAGTGATATTACAATGCTGTTAATGCCGATAAGATTGAACGATTAAGTTTGGTTAACGTTCAGTTAGCGTACCAAACAGGCTTAAATTATTACCAAAAAAAAGAATGTCCATTAAGGAACTCGATTTGATCTCGTTTCGTAATCACAATCATCTCCAATTAACTTTTGGCAAGGGGATCAACGTCATCTGGGGCGAGAACGGATCGGGTAAAACGGCAATTCTGGAAGCCATCCATACCCTTTCCATCGGACGAAGTTTTCGCACTTCCAGGTTTCGGGATTTGTTAAAGGATGGAAAGGATTTCTTTCGTGTGACGGGTGTTTTTGTTCACGACAAAGAGGAACAAAACGTTCAGGTAAACCAAACGAAGGACGGACGCCGGCGAATTTTAGTGAACGGTGTACCTATATCCGGTCTAAAAGAATTGATCGGAAAAAACCCGGTGGTTCTTTTGTCTCCGGAGGAACAGGAGATTACCAAAGGAAACCCTTCGGTCCGAAGAGCGTTTTTTGATCGACTATTTTCGGTTGTTTCACAGCCTTTTTTACAGGCCCTGTCGGAATATACCAGGACATTAAAACAGCGCAACGCCGCCCTGTGTTTGGTCCGGGACAACAAAGCTGACGTTAATAGCGTTAAGGCCTGGGATGACTTGCTGGTTGATAACGGCGTTAAAGTATGGTCGCAGCGCGAACACCTTTTCAGTCAATTTGCAGACCACTTGCAACAAACGGTTGTCGATTATGCCGAAAGCGGCGTTGTCGTCGTGTGTCTTCATGAAAAAACGCAACACACAAATCCGGATCAATTCCGGAAAGCCTTGGCAGATAACCTGAACCAGGATGTTTATTTGGGAAGAACAACCGTCGGGCCGCATAGGGATAATTACAAAATTGTTTTTCAGGACAGGGATTTAAGACTTTTTGGCTCTCAAGGGGAACATAAATTAACATTGGTTTTATTAAAGCTGGCGGAATTCCGATTGATTCACAAGCGAACGGGCATTCTGCCGATACTTTTGCTGGATGACCTTTTTGCAAAACTGGATTACCGGCGGAGTGAAAACGTATTGTCCCTCATTGAAAAAGACGTACAAACCATTGTTACCACGACGGATCTTGTGCCGATTGAGCAACATAACATTAACCTGAAACAAAACGGTAACTCAAGTATATATCTGGAACGACCGTGCAGAGCATAAAACAGGCGTTGGATAATTTTTTAAAGACGGCCGGGATTGAAAAGGCTGTTAATCAAAACTTGGCCCTGGTGCATTGGAATGCCGTTGTGGGGCCGGTTATCGCACAAAAAACAGAAGCGGTAAGCATTGAGCACGGGGTTCTTGTGGTTAAAACCCAGTCCCCAACCTGGCGCCAGGAACTTCAATTTAAAAAACAGGAAATTTTAATGAAATTAAATAAGCAGCTCGGAAAAAACATTGTAAAGGATATTCGTTTCGTATGACAACAGACAAGTCGGTTTCTGAAAAATACAGCGCGGAAAAAATAAAAGTATTAAGAGGATTAGAGGCCGTTCGGCGACGGCCGGCTATGTATATCGGAGACGTAAGCAAGCGCGGCTTACATCACCTGGTTTATGAGGTCGTCGACAACAGCGTCGATGAAGCCCTTGCCGGTTACTGTACCCAGATAAAAGTAATCCTGAACAAGGACGATTCCGTAACCGTTGAAGACAACGGTCGGGGTATCCCGGTAGATTTCCACAAACAAGAGGGAAAACCCGCCCTTGAAGTTGTAATGACCGTTCTTCATGCCGGCGGAAAGTTTGATAAAGGCACATATAAGGTTTCCGGCGGTCTCCACGGAGTGGGTGTTTCGGTTGTTAATGCTTTGTCAAAGTGGCTGGTGGCGGAGATTCACCGTGACGGTAAAATATACCGGCAAAAATACGCGCATGGTTTTACCCAGACAAAACTGGAAGTAATAGGCAAGACAAAGCGCACCGGAACCAGAATTTCCTTTTTACCGGACCCGGATATCTTCAGAGTAACAACAATAGAATATGAGATTATTTCCGAACGGCTTCGCGAGCTGGCGTATCTTAATAAAAACCTTGAGATTACATTAATTGACGAACGGACCGAGGAACCCATAAAGGAAGTTTTTAAGTTCAAAGGGGGCCTGTGCGATTTTATAAAATATCTAGACACCAACAAGCAACCGCTCCACCAGAAAATCATCACGGTTACCAAGGAAACCGGTGAAGTTCCGGTTGATGTGGCGATTCGATACAGTAACACCTATACAGAAAACATTCTTACGTTTGTTAATAATATCAACACCGTGGAGGGCGGCACACACTTGTCCGGATTCAGATCCGCATTGACGCGCGGATTGAACTATTATGCCACGAAAAACAATTTAATTAAGGGCAAAAAAGGTGAAAAGATTACGCTGTCCGGGGAGGATTTCCGCGAGGGGTTGACGGCGATTATTTCGATTAAAGTGGCGGAACCCCAGTTTGAAGGGCAAACCAAGACAAAATTGGGAAACAGCGAAGTAAAGGGGATTGTCGACGCGATTGTTTATGAGGGGTTGCAGGAGTTTTTGGAACAAAACCCTTCGGTAGCCAAAAAAATAATCGAAAAAGCTCTGCTTGCCGCGCGGAGCAGGCACGCGGCCCGGAAAGCCCGGGAGCTTATCCGCCGGAAAACAGCCCTGGGTAATACCACTTTGCCGGGCAAACTGGCCGACTGTTCCAATCGCGACCCGGCTTTGTGCGAACTGTTTTTGGTTGAAGGAGACTCGGCCGGCGGTTCCGCCAAACAGGGACGCGACCGACGCTTTCAGGCTATCTTACCCCTGCGTGGTAAGGTAATCAACGCCGAAAAAGCGCGAATCGATAAACTGCTGTCAAATAATGAGATCCAGTCCATCATAACCGCGCTTGGCACCGGGTTTGGCGGCGATATCGAAGAGGGTGTTAAGAACCCAACCGATTTTGACATCGAAAAATTACGGTATCACAAAATTATCATCATGACCGATGCCGATGTGGACGGAAGTCATATTCGTACCCTGTTGCTTACCTTTTTTTATCGAAAGATGCCTGACCTGATTACAAACGGACATATTTATTTGGCAATGCCGCCGCTGTTTCGTGTCCGCCAAGGCAAAAAAGAAGCCTATGCTTACGATGAGAATGAGCGTGATTTATTAGCCGAGAGAATGCGGCGGGAAAACAAAACACAAAAAATAGATTTTCAGCGCTACAAAGGTCTGGGAGAAATGAACCCGGAGCAATTGTGGTCCACAACTATGGATCCCGATCGCAGAACATTAATGCAGGTAACGATTAATGACGCGGCCGAGGCATCCAAGAGCTTCCAGGATCTGATGGGCAGCGATGTGGAAGCAAGAAGAAAGTTTATCGAAACCAATGCAAGGTTTGTCGTTAACCTGGATGTGTAAATAGGTGAAAAGACAAACGAAAAAAATATAATTGAGAATTAAAAGCGAGTAGGACGATCGCTTTTTAACCCCTTCATTTTTAGACTATGGATATAGCAAGAGAAAATACAATCAATCGCGATATTGTTGAGGAATTACGCGAGAGCTACCTCAACTATTCTATGTCGGTAATCGTATCCCGGGCCTTACCGGACGTGCGGGACGGGCTGAAGCCGGTTCACCGAAGAATTCTTTTTGGAATGAGTGAATTGGGCATGCATTGGAACCGGGGCTATAAAAAGTCGGCCCGTATTGTGGGTGACGTGTTGGGTAAGTATCATCCCCACGGCGACTCATCGGTATATGACGCTTTGGTTCGAATGGCGCAGAGTTTTTCCATGCGCTATGAACTGGTTGACGGTCAGGGCAATTTCGGGTCGGTGGATGGCGACCGGGCGGCGGCCATGCGATACACAGAGTGTCGTATGACGCGACTGGGAAGTGAAATGTTGCGCGATCTCGAAAAGGACACCGTAGACTGGGTACCGAATTTTGACGAGACCTTAACGGAACCTTCCGTCCTGCCAACGGTTGTACCCAACCTTTTGATCAATGGATCGGAAGGGATTGCCGTGGGAATGGCCACCAAAATACCCCCCCACAATTTGGTGGAAGTCGTGAATGGGATAATCGCGCTTATCGACAACCCGGAGATAACCATCGAAGAACTGATGGAGCACGTAAAAGGCCCCGATTTTCCCACGGCGGCTATTATTATGGGCCATGAAGGTATTCGCCAGGCATATGAAACTGGAAGAGGCAAGGTTTTGGTACGTGCCAGGGCTTTCGTGGAAACCTCGAAACACGGCAAAGAAACCATCGTCATAAGCGAATTGCCATTCCAGGTTAATAAATCAAGTTTGTTGGAAAAAATAGCCGATTTGGTGCGCGACAAAAAAATTGATGGAATTTCCGATTTAAGGGATGAATCAGACAAAGAAGGCGTGCGCGTCGTTATCGAATTAAAGCGGGACGCCGTCCCCGAGGTCGTCCTGAATCAGCTTTACGCGCACACCCAACTACAGGATACGTTCGGAATAATTTTATTGGCGCTGATGGACGGAATCCCTCGGGTGATGAACCTCAAAGAAATAATGAATCACTTTATCGATTTTCGCCATGAAGTCGTCGTACGGAGGACGAAGTTCGATTTAAGAAAGGCCGAGGATCGGGCCCATATCTTGGAGGGAATAAAAATTGCTCTCGATAATATCGATGAAGTCATCGTAATAATCCGCGGCAGTAAAGACCCCTCCCACGCCAAAGAAGGATTAATGAATGCTTTTAATCTTTCGGAGAAACAATCGCAGGCCATCCTTGATATGCGGCTTCAGCGCTTGACCAGTCTGGAAGTTGACAAAGTCGTGGAGGAATACAAGGAAACAATCCAGATCATCGCTCAATTGAGAGGAATTTTGGAAAGTCGCTCGCAGCGAATGGACATAATCAAGAACGATTTGCTTGAACTGCGTGAACAGTTCGGAGACGAACGCCGGACGGAGATAATTCCCATGGGGGCGGACTTTTCAATCGAAGACATCATTGCCCAGGAAGATATGGTCGTTACGATGACCCACAAAGGGTACATAAAGCGAACGGCGGTAAACACTTACCGGAGTCAACGCCGCGGCGGGCGAGGTATCCAGGGCGCCATGTCAAAGGAAGAAGATTTTGTTGAGCATCTGTTTATTGCCAACACCCATGACTACATGCTGTTTTTCACGGACCGCGGCAAGTGCTACTGGCTGAAGGTTTACGATATACCGCAAGGTGGCCGTGCGGCGCGGGGTCGCGCCATTGTCAATCTCATTCGCTGTGAGCCGGGCGAGCGGGTTGAAGCTTTCGTGAGCGTTAAGGAGTTTGACGATTCCCATTATATTGTCATGGCCACGAAAAAGGGGCTGGTGAAGAAAACCGTTCTTTCCGCCTATGGCAGGCCGCGAAAAGGGGGAATATACGCCATTGATATCCGCGATCAGGATCGCCTGATAGAGGCGCGAATTACGGACGGCGATAACGACATCCTTTTGGGAACCCGGGAAGGAAAATCAATTCGCTTCTCCGAAAAGGATATCCGTCCCAGCGGACGTAAAACGATGGGGGTTAAAGGAATAACCCTGAGCTCCGACACCGACGAGGTTGTTGGTATGCTGGTTGTGAAGCGGGAAGGCACAATTCTGGTGGCTACGGAAAAAGGTTACGGAAAGCGGACGGATGTAATCCAGTACCGGACACAAACCCGGGGCGGTAAAGGAATTATGACCATGCGGACCACCGAGAAAACCGGCAAAATGGTAGCTATTATGGAAGTGGTTGATTCCGACGATTTGATTGTAATTACCGATCGGGGAGTTATCATGCGTCAACCGGTGTCGGCGATTCGTTCAATCGGTCGTGTGACTCAAGGCGTCAGATTAATAAAACTGGACGGTGGGACAAGCATTGCTTCCATCACCCGCGTCGTTCGCGAAGATGAATCAACGAGTGAAGAGGAAAAAACCGAACCGGCACAGGGAGAAGAAAAACCAGAAGAACCGAAGTGAGCCTAACCGAAAATCTTGAGCGCGTTCAGGAGCGCATTGCTGCCGCCGTAGACAGAAGCGGTATTAAACGAACAGTTAAACTTGTTGCCGTAACCAAAACCCACCCCCACGACATGATTGTTGCTGCTTACCGCGCCGGAGTTACGGACATCGGTGAAAATCGCGTTCAGGAGGCGGAAAAGAAATTTCCCAAATTGCCGGAACTCCCGGGCCTTACAAAACGAATGATTGGACACCTCCAATCGAATAAAGTTAACAAAACCCTCGAATTATTCGAAACCATTGATGCCGTCGATTCCGTCAAGCTGGCAAGAAAAATTGGGAAAAGAGCCATCTTTCTGGAACGAGTAGTTCCGGTGCTGCTCGAAGTCAACACCAGCGGCGAAAGCTCTAAATTTGGATTTTCCCCTTCAAACACGGATGAAATGTTAGCTTGTTTATCAATCGATGGTATTCGCGTGGAGGGCTTAATGACCATCGGGCCGTTAACCAAAAATGTTAAGGCAATTCGTAATGCTTTCATCCAGCTCCGAGAATTGAAGGAGGAACTGAACCAACAACGCCCTGAAAACGTGCCTGCCCTTTCGGAATTATCCATGGGTATGAGTGGCGACTTTGAGATTGCCATCGAGGAAGGCAGTACCATGGTAAGGTTGGGTACCGCCCTCTTCGGTCCCCGACGGGCTTATCCCTGAAAATATGAATCCGGAAAAGGAAAAGCCCCCTTTTTACCTGTGTGCCGGTCCGGAAGCCTGGGGGATGAAAGTCGAATCCGTTAAGAAGGTCGCGGGACATTGGGTTGGTGGTGAAGATAAATGGCGGATTGTTTGGCCCGGTAAAGTCGCAAGTGAAACCATTTCGCCGGAAACCTTTCTGGAATTAAAAGAGAAGCTTAAAACCAAGGCAATTATATTAGTCGACCGCCTTGTTGGTGTGGATCGTTGGGTTGTAATAACCGACCATGTAAATCGGACCGGTCCCAATTTTTTGATCGGGAAAACACCGTACAGGGGTTTGCCGCGTTTTCCGGATCTTTCTCATTTATATGAACCAACGGAAGGGTTTCAAAAGGTTATTGTCCATACGGTTGGGCCGGAACGGTTTGGGGATGTTCAGGAAGAAAGCGGTACAATTTGGAGCGAGGCTGCGGGCCTGATCGCGCCGGTGGCCCATTACGTGGGGTTAAAAATCATCGCCGTGGGAGGA
>JAADGP010000050.1 GCA_013152315.1 FCB group bacterium | reverse complement strand
CCCTGCCCAAACAAATGGAAGATTGTACCTATTTACCGGCCATAACCGGAAAATTACTGGAACGGGGATATTCAAAACACGATATCCAATTGATCCTGGGAGGAAATTTCAAGCGGATTTTCCGCACGGTTGTAGGTTGACACCCTTCCTGTTGTTGGTTTGTAAACCGGATATTTCTGAAACATATTGATTTATCAGGCATAAGTCCGTGTTTTAAAAACACAAGTCGCAAAGATTTCAATTTTGGAAATGCAAAATCTCCGCTAACAAGAGGGAGTGGACAGGGCAATTGCATTTTCACCGGAGTTTCGGTGCGCCGCATGAATTACTGCAATAAGGTTATTTCATTTTCTACGGATCATAATTCGTTTTTTGATTTTCGTTGTCCGGACTTAGACCACGGATAATGGCGCGAACCGGATCAAGGCGCCTTTCACACATTTTCCTCCGACTTCGTCGTAGTTCCCTCTACTGAGGTAATTTTCAATATAGTGTCAGGAAACTATTTGATTCTTTTATTCATATCTCCCCGACCGTCACTACCCTCCGTAGAGTTCCTGTACGTCCACGCATCACTCATCACGTCTCACGTTCACGTTTCACGCATCACGTTTCACGTATCAGCTTTTAATATCGATTGTTAATGGGATCATACGGTGTCGGGGTTTTAAATTAAGCGGCGTTGTTATTATTGAATTGTTAACAAAACTACTGGAAATGGCTATAGCATAATGAAAACCTACGAAGAATTAAACACCTTTGCAGATTGGGAAGAAAAAGACAAAGACCAATTTTCAATAAACGTTATTAAAGGATTGATCATGGACGGGGTCCGGAATGCCAATTCGGGACATACCGGTGGGGCCCTGTCTTCCATCGATTTCGCTTATCTTTTATTTACCGAATACTTAAAGTATGATCCCGATGACCCCGATTGGGTGGCAAGAGATCGGTTTGTCCTGTCCGCCGGACACGAATCAATGTTGCTTTATTCTCTCCTCCATATGGTCGGTTGGTTAAAATTGGATGACCTCAGGCAGTTTCGCCAACTGAACAGCAATACGCCCGGCCACCCGGAGGTGGAAATACCGGGAGTTGAAGCGACGACGGGTCCGCTGGGACAAGGAGTCGGCATGGCGACCGGTATGGCGCTGGCCGAAGTAATTGTCAGGCATCTGTTTGGTGGAAACGATTTGCTAAGTCATTTTACTTACGTGTTGGCGGGTGACGGGGATCTACAGGAACCGGTGGCCCTCGGTGCGGCGGCATTGGCCGGCCACTGGGGTCTTTCGAAATTGATTATGTACTATGATTCCAATGGGGTGCAGATTTCGGGCAACACCAGCCGTTCCGACTCAACCGATGTGGCGCTGGTATTTAAAGGCCTTGGCTGGCACGTACAGGAAGTGAACGGGCACGATTTATCGGCCTTGAGAAAGGCCGTGGAAACCGCCCGGCAAACAGAACAGCCGAGTATTATTGTCGGTAAAACCATCATGGCTCATGGTACGGTAACGATGGAAGGGGATGCGGGAACGCACGGTTCCCCCTTGTCTCCGGACGAAATCAGCAAAACCAAAGAGAAGCTGGGAATAGCACCGGAAGCGTTTGTTGTCCCTCCCGAAGTGTATGGACATTTTCGACGTCGTTTCGAAGCCTTGAGAGCCGGATCGAAAGAATGGAAAAAAGAGCTTGAAACCGCGCGCTCCAAACCGGAATTCCGTCGGCTCTGGGAACAGGTTGTAGAGGACAAATTACCGCAATTGGAGTATCCCGAATTCGAAGCCGGAACTTCCGTTGCCACCCGCAAGGCCTTCGGTGTGGTGTTGGAGCATTTCGCGGGGCAGTTACCGCATCTCGTTGGCGGCTCGGCCGATCTTGAACCGTCGAATTACACGGGAGGCTTTGCTGAACAGTTCGGGGATTACCAGAAAGATAATCGGAACGGGCGCAACCTCGCTTTTGGCGTGCGGGAATTCCCGATGGCCGCGATCATGAATGGATTGGCGCTTCATGGCGGAATCATTCCCTTTGGCGGGACATTTTTGGTCTTTGCCGATTACAGTCGCCCGGCTTTACGTTTGGGCGCTCTGCAAAAAATCCGGGTTATTCACGAATTCACGCACGATTCCTTCTTCGTGGGCGAAGATGGGCCCACCCATCAACCGGTGGAGCAAATTATGGCACTCAGGACAATCCCGGATTTCAACGTGTACCGCCCGGCCGATGCCAAGGAAACAGCCGTCTGTTTTAAACTGGCAATCGAAGATCGGGAAACCCCCAGCGCCATTTTATTGTCGCGCCAGGGATTGCCCGTTATTTCGGAAGATATCGAAACGATCGAAAAAGGAGTTCGCCGGGGTGGGTATGTCATCAGGGATTGCGAAGGTTCCCCGGAGATTGTGTTGTTGGCCACGGGATCGGAAGTATCATTGGCTTTGGAAGTGGCGGAGCGAATAGCCGATCGGCGGGTCCGGGTTGTCAGCCTTCCCTGCTGGGAAATATTTGACCGGCAGCCGGAAGAATATCGTAACAACCTGATTCCTCCCCGCGGTTGTTTAAAAGTTTCCCTGGAAGCCGGAATTACTCTTGGCTGGGAACGATACGTGGGGCCCACCGGTCTGATGATTGGTCTGGATCGATTTGGCGCTTCGGCGCCTGCCGGGGAATTAGCACGGGTCTTTGGTTTTACACCCGATCAGGTGGAATCGAAAATCAGGGAAAAATTAAGCGCTTTACTGTAATGGTAAGCCGTGTCCGGAGCGACAAGTTATAATAATTCAAATGTGTAAAAACAGGATGTTCAGGGAAAGACGGATGGAATTATGAAAATTGTATTGGCAAGTGATCACGCAGGGTATGAACTGAAAGAAACCATAAAGGCCCATTTAACGAATCAGGGATATGAGGTGGAGGATTTCGGCGCCTATGAGTACGACGCGGATGATGACTATCCCGACTATATCCTGCCCGCCGCCCGGGTGGTCGCCTCGTCTCCCAATTGTTTCGGAGTTATTTTCGGGGGATCGGGCCAGGGTGAAGCCATGGCGGCGAATCGC
>JAADGP010000064.1 GCA_013152315.1 FCB group bacterium | reverse complement strand
CCAGGAGGGTGCCGATGCCTACGGCTGATTTGATAGTCCCTGACCTGGTGGGTCCGGCTTCGGTAACTCCCAGATGGAGCGGGTAGTCAAACTCCTGTGAAAACAACCGGTAGGCGTCAATCATCAAGTTTACATCGGAGGCTTTCAAGGAAACGATAATGTCCTCAAAATCGTGTTTCCGGCAAATATCGATATGACGCCGGGCGCTTTCCACCATAGCCTCGGCGGTAGGATAACCGTATTTTTCAATCAGGTCCTTTTCCAGGCTGCCGGCGTTCACGCCGATCCTGATGGGTATCCGGGCGGCTTTTACCTTATCCAAAACGGCTTTTACCCGCTCTTCGGATCCGATATTACCCGGATTAATGCGAATCTTGTCGGCCCCCGCGTCCACCGCCTCCAGGGCCATTCGATAGTTGAAATGAATGTCGGCAACGAGGGGCACCTGCATCCGTTTTTTTATCTCGTAAAGGGTGTTGGCCGCTTTCTGATCAGGAACGGTAATCCGTATGATCTGGCACCCGGCTTCTTCCAACCGTTCGACTTCCCGGAGAGTTGCCTCCAGATCGTGGGTTTTCGCGGTTGTCATGGATTGAACGGATATGGGACTGCCGCCGCCGATCGGGACATCCCCCACCATTACTTTTCGTGTCTGTTTGCGTTCGATCATTCGTAAATCTTAATTGTTTAAATTAGTTTGGAATCGGGGGAATCTCAAATCAATTCCCCGTGGCAAAAGGGGTTCGGAGATACTGTTTGGCTTCTTTTATCGCGTAGGTGTAATTGCTCAGATCGACAGTGTGTTTATACGCGTTTTTTGCTTTTTTACGCTCTTGCCGCATATCGTGGAGTTTGCCTTTCAACAACCAGGCATTGGCCAATATTACGTCCAATTCGGCGTCGTAGACCTCGATGGCTTCATTTACCGAACGCAGGGCCTGGGAATAATCCTTTTGATTAAAATAATACAACGCCCATTCATAACGGAGGTACCCCAGATACCAACGTTGCTGGATAGGTGTCAGACGTTTCAGATTAATTTCCATCAATCGTAATTGGTTTTCGGCTTTTTCATCCTCTCTGTTTTTTATGAGACTTTCCACGTACATAACGTTGAAATAAAAATTATTGGGGAATCGATCGGCCAAAACCGAACTATGTTCCAGGGCTTTTACAGGGTTCGGTTCAACCCACAGATAGAGAAACGAACAGATGCTTTTAGCCTCAATCCAGGCAAATTTGCCGTGGTTCGCCGTCCATTCGATTTTTTTCAAGCCGGCTTCACGCGTCGTTTCCAGTCCCCAAAGTTCCACGGCCCATTTTACCAGGCGATTACTTAATCCGGCATAGTATTCCACGATTCCGATTGGTAATTGGGCATCCACCAAATCGGGGTTGTTCCGGGCCACCTTCTGGATGATAGAGAATCCTTTATAAGCGGCTAACAACGTCTTAAGCCACTCCTTTTTACCCAGATGAACACGGGCCTTTAATCCTATGGCGGAACCCAGATATAATTTGTAATCGGGATTGTCGGGGTATTTGGCCGCCAGCTTTTTATAAACCGGGATAATTTCCTCAAGGTCTTTTTCGAGGATTTGGTATGTGACCGGCACGGGATCATTGGCCTGACTATGCAACCAACGGGCCGCCGCCCAGGTCAAATGCACGGTTGGATTTTCCGGATAATTCTTCCGTGCCTCGGAAAGGATGGCAATTGCTTTGCCGGTCTCATAATTATAAAACGCATTTATGCCGGCCCAAACCTGGTCGTCGCCGGGCGCTTGAGCATTGGCAATTGTGACGGTGATAACGAAATATATGGCAATCTTTTTAAACGATAAATTCATATTTATTGAAGACCTTGAATGTGAATACTGTCGAAGAAACCTGGGGGTAACTCAGGAATCCTGCTGAGAGATAATTAACCAGCCGCGGGCTTCGTTGTTATCCGGATTGAGTTCCAGACTCCGTTCCCAGGCACCGCGGGCCAGTTGCTTTTCCTCCATTTTCCAATACGTGATGCCCATTCCCAGATAAGCCGCGGCGTCGTTCGGACGGAGTTCAATCGTTTCCTGAAAAGCGGCCAGCGATTCCTTGTACATCCCTTTTTCACGGTAGTATTTGCCCAAAGTTCGTAGGGAACCGGGCAACCAGGCGTAGGTATTCGGATTGATACTCAGCGCTTTCTCAAAGGCGGTTTTCCCCAGTGTTGATTTTCCTAACCGGTTGTATTCCACGGCCAATATATAATATGTTTGCGGTAATAAAGTTCGCGCCAGGGGATGATCCGGATCGTAGTGTAGTAAATCCTCCCAGGCCGCGGCCGCCCGGCCCCATTCGCGGGCGTTAAAGTAACACAACCCCTGCATATACCGGGTTTCAATGTCCATCGGATCCAAATAAACGACTTCACTGTAGGCCAAAGCCGCGTATATGTATTTCCCCTGACTATAATACAAATTAGCCAGCGCCAGGTGAGCCTCCCTGTTTTTCGGATCCATCTTGATCGCCTGCTGATAGGCGGCTTTGGCTTTGTCGGTTTCACCCGATTCTTCGTAAGCCACGCCTTTCAGGTAAACGTAACCACTGCGGTCAGGATACAGCTTTATCGCCTCCTCCGCTAACCGGATTGCCGCTTTGTAATCCCCTTCCTGAATTTTGTTGCGAATGGTTGCCAGTCGCTGTGCCGGTCCTTCGGGATCCTTTAGCGCTGATCGTAATAATACTTCCTCGCTGATCTGCCTTTTATCCCGGCTGCCCATGAAGGAGGCCATGGCATCCAAGGTCGCTTTATGATCCGGTTGAATGTCCAGGGCTTCTTCAAACGCTTGTTGAGCTTTACCCAATTCACCCATTGAGGCGTATAAAGAGCCAAGGTAATAATGAAAATCAGGGTTTAAAGGATCTTTTGTAATCAGTCGCAAGTAAATGTCTTTGGCGTTTTCCCAGTCGTGTTGGGATTCATATTGGAGCGCCAATTCCCGTTGCAGACGAATATTCTCCGGTTCTTTTCTTGCGGCCTTTTCCAACTCGTCGATAGTATAAACCGGGCGGGATTCGAGGCGGATTACTTTTTTACGGTCGAAAGGTTGTAAATAGCGGGTGGCGCGTGCTAAGCGACGGGAACTGTTTGTGAGTGATTCCGTCAGATCATACAATTCATTTGACAACTCGACGGCGCTGATTTTTTCTTTAGGCAGGGAAGGGGTGGGGATTGATTCCGGTGCTTGTTGTGGGGCTTTCCTGGGACGCGGCCTTTGTTTTTTGGAGGGGCGTTTCCCGGCCGGTCGTTTTTTCCGCGTAGATTTTTGTTTTTTGACCCTTTTGGGTTTTCCTTTGATCCGTTTACTGCGTTTGGCCCGTCCCTTTTTTTTCCTGGTTGCCGGTCGTTTTTTCTTTTTCCTGGATGATGTTTTCCGTTTTGAAGTGGGCTTCTTGGAAACACGTTTTTTCTTTTTGGAACTTTGCTTTTTCGAAGCGCTCTGAGCGGAAACCTGACCACCCGGTACCGGCAGTGCTCCCGCCAGGATGCACAATATTAATAATCGGACTAACCAGTGATGAAGGATGTTTCGCATTGATCTAAGGGAAATTTACAAAATTGCTGTTTATTTGAAAGGTAATTATTTCTTGAAGGTTAGTGGAATCCCAAACTCTTGATAAGGAGCGATTTCGGATGTACATTGTTAAGTAACAATTGCCTGAAAGGAGGTGTTTGCATGCTACAGGGATTGCGTATAATTCCATTTGTTTTGGCAGTATCTCTTATTGTTGGACAAGAACGTCCCAGCGAACATCCAAAAGAACATCCCTCCCAAAAAGAAGTTCGGGTTGTGACCAAGGATAACTTAGCCATGGCCATAGAAAATTACGTAACCGCCGCTTCCTCCGAAGGGATGTATCGGATAAAGGATGAAAAAACCGGTCAGATATTAAACTTAAAATTGGTCAAAGTACACAAGGATCGACTTAGCGCATTGGGGGAAAATACCTATTTTGCCTGTGCTGATTTCGAGACCGCCGATAATAAGGTTTATGATCTGGATTTCTTTATGGAAGGGGCAACGGCCGATGACCTGATCTTTACGAAAGCGATTATTCACAAGGATCAAGGTGTCGCGCGGTACAAATGGGTCGAAGAAGAGGGCGTCTGGAAACGGATCGAAACCAGAAAAGAATGATCTGATTTATTCGCTCAACTTCCGGCGGTCCGGGAATTCCCGGAAAGAAATTGTGCTCAGGTAGGCTTCACGTGGATTTCCATTCAGTTTCACATAGGGAAAGATAATATAGTTCACAACATCTTCCGCGGTGCCCTCCGGAAGCGGAATATCCCGACCGATTGTGAAATCAACACGACGGTTATCCAGCGTGCCGTAATAGTAGTTCCTTTTCCCCGGGTGTTTGTCGGCTTCCGAAATGTCGACCGGAATCCAACCCCGGCCCGGAATATGGAAATCGGTCCAGCAATGGTAACCCTTTATATTCCCCGCGTTTTCGGAAGGAAGGGGAAATCCGATATGAAAACGGGCCGGAATACCCCGCGCCCGGACAATGGCGTTGAATAAACTGTGATAATCGGTGCAGTTGCCTTTGCCGATTTCGCAGGCGTATATGGCATCTCCACGCCCCCAACCTTCGCCGCTTTTATCATATATCATATTATCAAGAACGTATTCATAAACCCGTCGCACGAAGGATTCCCCGTCGCTGTCCAATGAATCGGCGATGTTTTTAAAGCGCTGGTCGTTCGGCACCATTTTGAACGGTGACATAAAGATCTTAAGATAGTCCGGCTCGGAATTGGTGGTGTCAATCCCCGCTTCTTTTCGAAGAACATCGAAGGTGATTACGAGCGTATCCGGGGTTTCCCCGACAACACCGTCGACGACTACGAAACGATTATGGTAAACGGAATCATAAAGTGTTCGGTAAGTCAGATTGCTTTCAATACGTAAGTTGCTTATGGTTTGGAAGACATCGTTTTGGGGCACCGGTATCCAGGCCTTCAATTGTCCCGGTTCGGTAAAAACCACCTGGTAGCGAAATTCAAAACCGATTTCGGAATTATCAGGCTTTGATTCGCAGCCACTGAAAAACACGGCTGCGGCCAGCAAAAATCCAGGGAAATATTTATTATTTATTCCAAACATGGCGAAAAACATACACGCGCTGATATTTTTAGAAAAGGGGATTTTCTCTCTTGTATCAAAAGATATATTTGCAGGAATCCTAGCCTAAAGTGTTACCTATGTATTGATTCCACATGAGGGGACGTGAAACGTGATGCGTGAAACGTGTCGGAACGCTGTTGAGATCCCGACGAAGCGTAGCGACTGTCGGGGAAACGTGATGCGTAAAACGTGAAACGTAAAACGTGAGTGATTTGGTTTTTGGTTCTTGGCTCCTTGATATCCGCTTTGAATATCTTCCGGGCGCTTCTATACTCAGGCTTATTTTTCGCTTAATTCATGCAGCAAAACACATCCCGACTGGTCCTGTACCTGCTCCTGGTTTCCGCCATGCTCACCTGGGGACTTTCCTGGAGTAACGGTAAAATCCTTGCCGGTTATACTTCCGTTCCCAATCTGATTTTCTGGCGTTTCACGTTGACCGGGCTGTTTTTTACTCCGGTTGTGTTTGGTACTCGTTCCCGGGGTTCCATTAATCGCAAAGGTTTCATCGCCGCCCTGTTCGGCGGTTTGTTGATAGCTACCTATAATATATTCTTCTTCCTGGGAACCCGGCGTGGCCTGGCCGGGGCCGGCGGGGTGTTGGTCACTACCCTCAACCCTATCCTCACCTTCTTTCTGGCAGCCTTCGTTTGGCGAAGAGCGATACGCAAAAAGGATATTTTGGGGCTCATCCTCGGCGTAACCGGGGGATTGATTATTATGCGCATCTGGCATATGGACGGAAGCGAATTATTCCGCAGTGGAAATGTCTTTTTTCTGTTGTGCGCCCTTTCGTGGGCGATTTTGACGATCATTGCCGAATCCTCCCGGGGACACATTGGTACTCTGTATTTCAGTTTGATCACCTATTGGGTGGCCGCAATTTTAGCCTTGCCCTTTGCTATCCATTCCGGGATCCTCGAAGTGTTTTCCTTAAACTGGATTTTCTGGTTGAATTTATTTTCCGTGTCCGCCGGCGCGATGGCTTTCGGTACCACCATCTATTTTCTGGCCACCAAAAAACTTGGATCCGAGAAGGCCAGCGCCTTCATTTTTGCGGTACCGGTCAGCGCGCTCTTTTTCGCGCGAATATTTTTGGACGAAAAATTATCCCCGCCGACCCTGTTGGGGGGCCTTCTGGCGATTGTCGCGGTCTACCTGATTAACCGTAGGTCAACCCCGACCTGAGAGCGAAGGGGGGAGTAATACTCCCGAAGTTAACCCAACCAAAATATACCGGGATTGGGACGCATTTTGTGGAGATAATCACATTATTCGGACGAAAAATGTGGGAATAATCACAAAAATACGCCGAATGTGCTCGGAATCTTTAATGCCACTTGTTAAATTTTCTTTATGAAACGCGATATTTATCAAAAATTATTGCAATGGAAATCCTCAAAGCAACGCAAACCATTAATTTTGCGTGGTGCCCGGCAAGTTGGAAAAACCTATATTCTTAAACAATTCGGAAAACACGAATATGAAAATATTGTTTACATCAATTTCGAGGAAGACCCGGCTTTGGATGATTTTTTCCAAGGGCGGCTGGCCCCGGAGAAAATACTTACCAATTTGTCTCTTTACACCGGAGAAAATATTAAACCGGGAACCACATTGCTCATCTTTGATGAAATCCAAAATTCCAGCCATGCGCTTAATTCCTTAAAATATTTTTGTGAAAATGCGCCGGAATACCATCTTGCGGCGGCTGGTTCACTTATCGGGCTTTTTCTTTCCAGACCAAAATCTTTTCCGGTGGGGAAAGTCAATTTCCTTACTATGTATCCGCTAACTATCCTAGAGTTTTTGGAAGCAGTCGGTAAACCCCAATTACGTAACCTGATTGTGCATACGACGGAATATTCTCCCTATCCGAAACCTTTTCACGATGAATTGAAAGAGCTGTTGCGTTTGTATTTTTTCATCGGTGGTATGCCGGAAGTTGTGAAAAATTACATCGATACCGGTGATTATTCCCTGGTCAGAAATACACAACGCGATATCATCGAGTCATACTTATTGGATTTTGCCAAACATGGAATTACTGCTTCCATACCGAAAATAAATTTGATTTGGAATTCCATCCCGGCGCAGTTGGCGAAAGAAAATAAAAAATTCGTTTTCAGTGCTGTTCGGAAAAGTGCACGTGCCAGGGAATATGAATCGGCTATTCAATGGTTGGAGGATGCCGGTTTGATTTACCGCTCATTCCAGGTTTCCAATCCGAAAATTCCCCTGAAAGGATACGCAAATCCTCAAAGTTTCAAAGTTTTTATGTTGGACGTTGGAATATTAGGTGCCATGGCGAATTTACATTCCGGGATTTTACTGAAGGGAGACGACTTATTTCAGGAATTCAAAGGGGCATGGGTGGAAAATTATGTTGCTCAGCAATTGAAAGCGGAAACCGGAATTCCTTTATATTATTGGACCAGCACCGGTAAAAAAGCGGAATTGGATTTTCTTTGCGAGTTTAAAACACGGATCTATCCGCTGGAAGTAAAGGCCGGTATTAATCCTAGGAGCAAAAGTCTCCTGTCCTATGATCGGCAATTCAGCCCCCCTGTTTTATCACGTACAACATTACTCAATTTGAAGAAAGACGGTAAGGTAGTGAATTATCCGTTGTACGCAATTCACTTATTTCCCAAATTATCCTCACAAATGAAATAAATCTGTCTGAATCATTTAGTGAAGTTGGGTTAAAATCTCATTATTGGGGCGTAATTTGTGGAGATAATCACATTATTCGGACGAATAATGTGGAAAATATCACAAAAACACGCCGAATGTGCTCGGGATTTCTATCCACACTGCAGGGTCGGGAGACCCTGCAGGATCAGTGTTCAGAGTGCTATGGATAACCGGCCAGCAGTGGGGTACATCATATACGTTGTAGGAATTCCCTCCGATTCAACGCAGCAACCGCACCGTAAAAAACCGTCCCGGTCGACGGGATAATCGTTTTATTCCCCACCAGGCCAGTACGCCGCCCCCGCCCAGACCAATCAAACCGGACAGAAACATGCCCAATTCCGGTGCTAGAAACGGGATCCGAATAAGGCCTCCGTACACAAACAATATTCCGATAAAGAAGCCCAGCAGGGGCAGTCCGTATTGCAAAGCTGACAGGGTTAAAACCGGTTGGCCTTGTTCTTCAACGGTTACCCGATCGCCCACGCGGGCGTTTTCCGGATTGGCGGCCACAATCGAACGGGTACCGCCGCTTAAAGGGACACACAAATTTCGAGCGCCACAGGATTCGCAGGCATCCCCTGATTCGAGTTCCACGTAGGCCAGGTGCCCTTCCACCTTGGTAACAACGCCCTGATCAATGCCGGAGGCGTTCATCGGCCATCAGGCGGCTATTTTTTCGGAAGATTGCTCCGCTGCAGGCACTACAACCAGGCAGTTTGTGGAACATTTATCAGTGGGCAGGACGGTCTGATGACCGTAAACATCATAATTGATTTTGGCCAGGTTGTTTTCCATAATCATTTCACCTTCGTTTACCGCCCGTACACAGATTCCGCACCCGATACAGGCTTTTAAACAAGTCTGGCGGGCTTCCTTGGGACCATCCTCATTCTTACATAATACGAACAATGTATGGCTCACGGGATGCAATTCCATTATGCCCCGGGGACAGGCACTCGCGCAATTACCGCACCCGGTACACCGATCTTCCAACACTACCGGCAATCCATTGGCGCTCATATACATGGCATCGAAGGTGCAGGCCTGCACGCAGTCACCGAAACCGATACAGCCGTAATCACACAGCTTATCCCCACCGTGAACCAGCGTGGCGGCAATACAGCTTTGGATTCCCGCATAGGTCCCTTTTTTGGCCGTCTCGTCAAGCCCGCCCTGACACATAACCCGGGCAACCTGTCGTTCCCTGCTTTCTACCTCTACTCCCAGGATGGCGGCTATTGCGTCCGCTGCTTCCTGGTTGCAGACCGGACAACCGCTGATCTCACTTTTCCCAAGCGTCAGGTTTTCCGCGAAATTGCCGCAACCGGGATAGCCGCAACCGCCGCAATTGGCGCCCGGCAATTCCTCCCGGATCAGCGCGACGCGGGGATCTTCTTCCACCTGCAATTTTTTTCCGGCAAGGGACAAACCGAGGGAGAACAGGAACCCCATCCCGCCCATGCTGACCATGGAAACAATTAAAGCATTAATATCCACTTTGTGCTCATATTTTTAGTGCGTTCAATTTGCAATCAATCCGGCAAAACCCATGAAAGCCAGCGCCAGGCTTCCGGCCACGATCATGGTGATCCCGGCGCCCTGGAAATGTTTCGGAACCGGGGACAGTTCCAGTTCCTCCCGAATCCCGGCCATGATCACCAGTGCCAGCGTGAATCCCACACCGGCGCCGATGCCGAACACCAGGCTTTCGATAAAAGAATATTCCCGCAGGACGGCGAACAAGGCCAGTCCCAGAATCGCGCAGTTGGTCGTGATCAACGGCAAATAAATTCCCATGGTGTCGTATAACGGTTTACTGACTTTACGAATAAACATTTCCACCAACTGGACCAACGAAGCGATAACCAGAATGAAAGCCACGTATTCCAGAATTTCCACGTTGTACGGTACCAGGATCAAATTGTAAATCAGCCACGTTACCGTGGCGGAAATGGTCATGACAAAAGTTACGGCAAGACCCATGCTCAGCGCCGAGGAAACTCGTTTTGAGACGCCGACGAAAGGGCATATCCCCAAAAAGTATGATAATACGAAATTGTTGACGATAGCCGCCGAGAGAAACAGGAGCATTAATTTCATACGATACCCCGCTTTTCGTTGTACCAGTTTGCCAGGCCGATTAACAATCCCAGGGTCAGAAACGCGCCCGGCGGCAGGATCATGATCATCCAGGGATGGAACCAATCGCCTAAGATCGTGAAGTTGAACAGGGAAGCCGAGCCCAGGATTTCACGTACACTTCCCAGTACCAACAGGACCATGATAAAACCGGTACCCATACCCAGAGCATCCAGAATCGAGCGGCCGACGCCATTCTTGGAAGAAAATGCTTCCTGTCGTCCCAGGATAATACAGTTTACCACAATCAACGGGACATAGGGTCCCAGGGCTTTGCTGATGACGGGATAATAGGCGGCCATGTAACGGTCGGCCAGGGTTACAAAAGTAGCGATTACAACAACGTAACTGGCAATCCGTACCTGGTGAGGAATTCGTTTTCTGAACAGGGAGATTAAAATACTGGAACTGACCAATACAAATATGGTTGCCAGTCCCATGGCCAACCCGTTTATGGCGGAGTTTGTTACAGCCAGGGTGGGGCATAATCCCAGTAATGACCTGAGAATGGGGTTTTCATTCCAGATACCCTTAAGAAACTCAGCGCTCAGGGAAACATTTTTCTTAGCCATTACGATTCCCGTCCCGGTTGCGATTGATAAGATAAAGCTGTTTCGCCTTTCGGATTGTTTCATTCAGGATACGTACCACCGCCCGGGATGAAATTGTGGCCCCGGAAATGGCCTCAATTTCAGTGTTTTTTGTGGGCTTACGGTTTTTTACCACCGTGATCTCCGGTGCGGTCTGTACGCCCCGGAACTGCTCCGCGAACCAGTAAGGATTTTCCTTATTGGATGGATCGACGGAGATTTTATTCCCCAGTCCGGGCGTCTCAATTTGTTCCAGGACCTTGATCCCGGTCAACGTTTCAAAATCGGGTTTAAGGCCGACCATCATTGTTATTTTACCCTGGAAACCGCTCCCCTCGGCTTTAAAAGCAATCCCCACCGGCGCCTCCACGTTGTTCCGGCGACCGATGTAGAATGTCGTTTCCCCGGCCTCAACCTGATCGTAATAGTCGTATGCCGGCAGGACTTCGGCAATGGCGGCTTTTAATTCTTCCAGCCGGTGTTGCGCGATCTTCGGTCGAGTAATTCCGTCCCAGGTCGACAGAATTCCACCTGCTAGAACGGCAATAACCGTTAGTACAATGATCATCCTGACGGACGTATTCATGTCAGTTCTCCGAAAACACGTGGCCGCGTGTAACGATTGATCAAAGGCGTCACCGCGTTCATTAACAAAATGGAATACATGACTCCTTCCGGCAGTCCTCCGAATAAGCGGATCAATACCAACAATATCCCTGCGCCGCTGCCGAAAATCCAGCATCCGGCGGAGGTAATGGGCGAGGTGACCATATCGGTGGCCATGAAAAACGCCCCCAACATAAGGCCTCCCGAAAGAAGATGGAATACCGGGTCCGGATATTGGGACGGATTAATCAGCCAGAAAATGCCTCCCACGATGAATACGGTCCCCAGAAAACTGGCCGGGATGCGCCAGTCGGCATATTTTTTAAGCAAAAGAAATATACCCCCCGCCAGGATCACCAGGGCGGAAGTTTCTCCCAAACTGCCGCCGCTGTTGCCGAAGAACAGGCTGGTATAATCGGTGGTGATCTTTTCGAATTTGAAGGCTCCCAGGGGAGTGGCGGTGGAGAGCGCGTCGATATTGGCAAAGCGGGCGGTGTTGGGGTTTGTCCAGGTTGTCATGGCTACCGGGAAGCTGGCCTGCAAAAAAGCGCGACCCAACAGGGCCGGGTTAAATATATTGTATCCCAATCCGCCGAATATTTGTTTGCCGATGGCGATGGCAAAGATGCTTCCCAGGATACTCCTGTCGAGCGACAGGGAAGGAGGCAACGTTAATGCCAGCAACAACCCCGTTATAACCGCACTGCCGTCCACCACGGTCAAACGCTCCCTTTTGACATAATTCATAATCAATTCCGTAACCACCGCGGCCGCAACACAGGCCAGGATCGTTCGCAGTGCCGGCCAACCGAAATAATAAACGGCCATTACCACCGTCGGCGCCAGAGCCGCTATAACCGTCCACATGATTTTGGGAACGCTGTCGGTGGTCCCCAGATGCGGACTGGATGCCAATATCAGCATCCGCTCCGGGCGGAACAATTTTTTGCGCGGATCCTTTTTCGGTTTTTCTTTTTTAACCGGTGTGCTCCGTCCCGGTCCAGGTGGTGTTTGTGGCTTGTGCTGATTATCCATGGTTTCAGGCAGCTTTTTTTCGCTTCCTTTCATTCACTCGTAGCTTGCCTACGCGAATCCATTGAACGAGGGGAATGTGTGACGGACAAATAAAAGCGCAGGAGCCGCACTCGACACAGTTCAGAATACCTGATTTTTCCGCATCGTCCCAATACCCCTTTTCGGACAGACGGGTCAACCGGGTTGGAAGCAGAAACATCGGGCAGACCCTGACACACGATCCGCAGCGAATACAGGGCCCCGATTGTACAGTATTTCGTATAGCCTGTTTTGTGCAGATAATACCGCTGGTGGCTTTTATTATCGGTACGTTCAGATCAAACTGGGCAATGCCCATCATGGGGCCGCCCATGAATACCTGTGCCGTGTCGGCGTTCGTTCCCCCGCAATATTCGAGCGCCTGTTTAAACGGTGTACCGATCCGCGCCAACACATTCCGGGGTTCCCTGATCCCATCGCCGGTTACGGTCACAATACGTTGAACAAGGGGTTTCCCCTCCGTCACCGCCTCCGCCACGGCGATGGCGGTACCGATATTGTTCACCACCGTGCCCACATCCATGGGCAGACCTCCCACCGGCACCTGCCGCCGCAATATGGCCTGGATCAACATCTTTTCCGCGCCCTGGGGATATTTTGTCTGCAACGGAACAACGATAAAATCCAATCCGGCCCGGCGAATGGCATCGCGCATGACATCAATGGCGTCCAGTTTGTTGTTTTCGATACCGATGTAACCCTGCTGCACGCCGAGAATCTTCATAATAATTGACATTCCGGTGAGAACCTTATCGGTCATTTCCACCATGGCCCGGTGGTCCGCCGTCAGGTAGGGTTCGCATTCGCAGCCGTTCAGGATAAAGCTGTCGATGGGTTTATCTTTTGGCGGCGCCAATTTGACATGCGTGGGAAACGCCGCCCCGCCCAGGCCGACAATACCGGCTTCGTGAATCCGCAGGTTCAGTTCTTCCGCGCTTCGCGCTTGCCAGTCCGTAAAAGCCGGCAGCAGGTCCCATTCATCCTCGTCACCGGTGCGGCGGATGTGAATCATCTGCGCCTTGCCGCCGATAGGGTGCCGGAACGGAGCCACATCCTTTACGATTCCCGTAATGGTAGCGTGGACCGGACTGGAAACACGGGCGGAAGTGGAACCGATTATCTGGCCGGTCCTGACCTGATCGCCCTTTTTGACCAGGGCGGTGTTGGGAGCTCCTATATGCTGCTGGAGAGGGATGAATACATCATTTGGAAGAGGTAGCTTCTCGATAACCTTCAGGGAAGTGAAATGTTTATAATTACCCGGATGGACGCCTTTTTTGAAGGTGGATAGTCTCACGGAGTGGCCCTTGTGTTCGTCTGCTGAAGTTACCTGCTGATTCGTTGGTCTTCTATTCGGAAATCATCTTCCTGAATCCACGGCGAAATTTACTGTGTCCTGAATAAATTGTTAAATAAAAATCAGATAATATTGTCTGGTTTAAACGAATTGTTCGGGCATGTCGTAAGCGGCTCACGGGACGCACATATTCCCGTATTAACAAAACATCACGTATCCCTGACATTCACTGTGCGTCGTGGTAGCAACTCCACTCCGCTACGCTACGACACACATCACGTTTCACGCCTTCCCAGCCATTTACACAAATAGGTTGGAATCATATCCGACCAAATAGAATGGTACCAATTTTGTAAAATAAGTGTAATTTTTGCCCTTCATGGACAAGCAAATTATAGAGATATTGAAATCGTGGGGACCACCGGTTATCACCTTGATAATTGGTTTGTTGGCAGGTTGGCTGTTTAAACGATTTGTCAACCTCAGAATAACGAAAATCGTCAGTAAAACCTCCTGGCGGTATGATGATGTTATTTATAAAGCCATTGAACCGCAGATCATGCTTTGGTTTTTCCTGTTGTCGTTTTACCTGGCAAGCGGCGGTATGAAAATAGCCTCTCCTTATAGTGAATACATCAGCAAGCTGGCTTTAATTATCCTGGTTTTATCCGTAACCATGGTCATCAGCAATGTTTTAGTAGGATTATTGAAACTGTGGTCCGAAAGCCAGGATCGCGGTTTTCCTTCGACCACGATTTTTACCAACCTGGTGCGGATTGTGGTGATTGTGATCGGTATTTTGATTGTTCTGGACACGATCAATATTACGGTAACGCCGGTATTAACCGCTTTGGGGGTTGGTGGTTTGGCTGTTTCGCTGGCTTTGAAAGATACGCTCTCGGATTTTTTCAGCGGGTTGCAAATTTTATTAAGTCAAAAGGTAAAACCCGGAGATTTCGTGGAACTGGATTCCGGGGAACGGGGTTATGTTACCAATATTACCTGGCGCAACACTTCCCTGTTGGAGCGGACAAATAATGTCATTTCGATTCCGAATTCACGTTTATCGTCGGCGATTGTTAAGAATTATGATGCGAAGGATTCGTCCTTTTCGGTGCGCGTGACCGTAGGTGTTGCCTACGATAGCGACCTGGATCACGTGCAGCGGGTTACCTCCGAAGTGGCGCGCGGCGTTATGAAGGATGTGGAAGGCGGAGATCCGGACTTCGATCCTCCGGTTCGATTCTTCGAATTCGGGCCGTCGAGCATTAATCTGAAAGTTTATTTCAGGGCCAAGCGGTACGGGGATCAACACCCCATCATTCATGAGTTTATCACCCGTTTGCATAAGCGGTATGAAGAAGAGGGAATTGAAATCCCGTTCCCCATTCGAACTTTAATTCATAAAAACACGATTCAGTGAAAATTTGGATTGTTACGGGCGTTGTTTTGGCCGGCCTGGCGGTGGGGTTAGGCGCGTTCGGGGCGCACGGGTTGAAAAGCCGTTTGTCTCCTGATTTGTTAATGACGTTTGAAACGGCGGTGAAATATCACTTCTTTCATGCTTTGGGTTTGATAATTGTTGGCATATTGGGTTTCCATTTCAACGCTGATGTCCTTTACGTACCGGCCTGGCTGTTTGTTAGTGGAATTGTTTTATTCTCCGGAAGTTTATACTGGATGAGTATTTCCGGTCAAACCTGGGTGGGGATCATCACTCCCTTTGGCGGAGTGGCATTTATTTTAGGTTGGTTACTCTTGGGATTGAAAATCTGGAAGGCAAATTAAACGATGAAATTGTTGGTAAAACCGCTCAATTTGGAAGTGAAACATCTTTACCAAAACCATTCCCATTATCATGCCGGGGATGCCGGTCTCGATTTGTTTATTGTTCACGAACAAACTATTGATCCCGGTGATACGGCTTATATTCATTTGCAAATCGCATGTGAAAATACTGAAGGCAAACCGTACCTCCTGATGCCGCGGTCGAGTATTGCCAAAACTCCGTTGCGCCTCTCAAATTCCATCGGTTTGATCGACGGTGGTTACCGGGGTGAAATCATCGCGGCCGTTGATAATATTAAGGATGAACCCTACACTGTGGAACCGGGACAACGCTTGTTTCAATTGGTTGCCATGGACGGTTCTCCCATTACGGTGGAATTTGTTGATGAATTGTCGGAGACTACCCGTGGAGCGGGAGGTTTTGGCAGCACGGGGATGTAAGTTGATTTATCGATTATAGACGCATATTAACACTCTTTCATATCGTATTTATATCTTAGAATTTAATCGCCTGTTGTAACTCAATTTAGCACTCTCTTTGGAAGAGTGCTAAATATGTATTGATTCAAGGGCAGCAGGTTTTTTAACTTCCCTGCTGCATTTTGCAGTATTATGGTTGGAGTTAACAATAATTTAATTAATTCAACACAAGAAAGGTTAGGAGTGTTAAATGAGTCTTAACATGAAACCCTTAGCTGACCGTGTTGTGGTCGAAGCAATGGAAGCGGAAGACAAATCCGCCGGTGGTATCATATTACCTGACACCGCTAAAGAAAAGCCGCAGCAAGGAACAGTAGTTGCGGTCGGACCCGGGAAAATCAGTGATTCCGGCAATCTGATCAAAATGTCTCTTAAAGTGGGTGATAAGGTGCTGTATGGCAAATATTCGGGCACCGAAGTCACATATGAGGGAAAAGAATATTTAATCATGCGTGAAAGCGATATTTTAGCAATTCTCTAAAGGAGGTTCAATTCATGGCTAAAAAAATTACGTACGACTTAGATGCCCGAAACGCCCTTAAGTCCGGTGTGGATCAGCTCGCGAATGCTGTGAAGGTTACCCTCGGACCAAGGGGACGTAACGTGGTTATTGAGAAAAAATTTGGTTCGCCTACGGTAACAAAAGACGGTGTTACCGTGGCAAAGGAGATCGAGTTAGAAGATCCCCTGGAGAATCTGGGAGCTCAAATGGTTAAAGAGGTTGCATCCAAAACCTCGGATGTGGCCGGCGACGGTACAACCACAGCGACTGTTTTAGCTCAGTCCATTATTACCGAAGGGATTAAAAATGTAACCGCCGGCGCCAATCCCATGTCAATTAAACGTGGCATCGATGCGGCAACGGAAGCGATCGTAAAGCATATCAAAAGCCAGGCGAAAGATTTGCCGGATACCAACCAAATCGCGCAAGTGGCAACCATTTCCGCCAATGGCGATGCGGAAATCGGCAATAAAATTGCCGAAGCGATGGAAAAAGTGGGTAAGGACGGCGTTATCACGGTTGAAGAAAGTAAGACCGCAGAGACATACCTGGAATTCGTTGAAGGTATGCAATTTGATCGTGGTTACTTATCGCCCTATTTCGTAACCAATTCCGAAAATATGGAAGCGGAATTGGAAGATCCGTACATTTTGATCCACGATAAAAAGATCAGTAATATGAAGGATTTACTGCCGTTATTGGAGAAAGTGGTCCAGACCGGAAAGTCGATCCTGATTATTGCTGAAGATGTGGAAGGGGAAGCGTTGGCAACCCTGGTTGTCAATAAACTCAGAGGCACGTTTAAAGTCCTTGCCGTGAAAGCCCCGGGATTCGGTGATCGTCGTAAAGCGATGTTGCAGGACATTGCCGTACTTACCGGTGGCACGGTTATCTCGGAAGAACAGGGCTACAAATTGGAGAGCGCGACTCTGGAATATCTTGGAACCTGTAAACGGGTGGTCAGCGACAAGGACAATACGACTATCGTTGGCGGCAGTGGTGATCCGGACATGATTAAAGCCCGGATTAACGAAATCAAGGTTCAGATTGAAAAGACTACCTCCGATTACGATCGGGAAAAACTGCAGGAGCGGTTGGCGAAATTGTCCGGTGGTGTGGCCGTTCTTTATGCCGGTGCCCCGACGGAAGTGGAAATGAAAGAAAAGAAAGCCCGGGTGGAAGATGCCTTGCATGCTACCCGTGCCGCTGTTGAAGAGGGTATTATCCCCGGTGGAGGCGTGGCCTTACTTCGCGCGATAGAAGCTCTGGATGATGTGAAAGTTTCCGAAAACCAGCAGGTTGGTATTAACATCATGCGTCGGGCTCTGGAAGAACCTATCCGCCAGATCGTTGCCAATGCAGGCGCCGAACCGTCCATCGTGGTCCAGAAAGTCCGCGAAGGGAAAGGCGATTACGGTTTCGATGCCCGGAATGAACAATATGTGAACCTCTATGAAGCAGGTGTGATCGACCCGGCCAAAGTGGCTCGCGTAGCGGTCGAAAACGCGGCTTCTATTGCGGGACTGTTGTTGACTACCGAAGCGGCAGTGACCGAAATCCCGGAAAAAGAACCGCCGGCACCAGCGATGCCCGGTGGTGATATGGGCGGTATGTATTAAACCTCCTTTTAATCAGTTGTTGATAAAAGCCCTCTCTCCACAATACGGTGGGAGGGCTTTTTCTATCGGGAGTTTAACGACCGGGAACAAAAGCCAACGATCTCCACGTTTGGATATCGGTTTACCAAAGTGCCTGAACCGGACAATCACAAAAAGTTTATTGTAGGACAATATCCACCGGGGAGTAACGATAAATGTGGTTAAGAAGGGGTGCGAAATACAAACTACGGGCAATGTATTGGTTTTTACCGTACTTGACTCCTCTCGAGACGCTGGGGTAAATTCTCTTACTATGGATGTTATTCGATTAAAAAATATGGTTTTTTACGGATACCACGGAATGAGTGCTTCGGAAAAAGACCTGGGTGGAAAATTTGAAGTTGATCTTGATCTGTATCGATCTTTGAAAAAAGCCGGTCAGGCAGATGATATCAAATACACCTTGGATTATCAGGCGATATACGAAACCGTTTACGACTGTACCAAAAACAACAAGTTCTATCTTGTGGAAGCGTTGGCGGAAAAGATTGCCCGGACCATAATAGAACTCTATGAAGTGGATCGTTTGATAGTGCGCGTGCGTAAACCTCATGCTCCTGTGAAAGGTGTATTGGACACGGTGGAAGTTGAGGTGGAGAGGTGCAAAACAGACTATGTCTGAGGTGGCTTATCTGTCTTTGGGCTCCAATGCCGGTGACCGGGAGGCAAATTTAGCTGGTGCCATTACTTCTTTGAGTACCTATCCTGAGATTCACGATCTCAGAAGCGCGTCATTTTACGAAACCGAACCGTTATATAACCGTGACCAGCCTGATTTTTTAAATACGGTTGTGGAATTAAAAACCGAATTTTCAGCTTTTGAATTGTTCGATACAATTCGCTATGTTGAATCGCTGTTGGGACGGCCCGAGGTCCGCGAAAAAAATATGCCCCGGACGATTGACATCGATATTCTGTGTTATGACGATGAGATTATAAACACCGAACGACTTGTCATTCCCCACCCGGATATGCCCAATCGACGATTTGTTTTAATTCCTTTTTGTGAAATAGCGCCGAATTTTGTGATCAGGAAGTGGAAATTGACCGTGTATGATTTACTGCGCATTTGTCCGGATCAATCCCGGGTGGAAAAACATTATCCGGAGAAAAGCGCATGAGGAATCTTTATTACATTGCCGTTGAGGGACCGATCGGGGTCGGTAAGACCAGTCTGGTCAAACTGTTGGCCGAGCGGTTGGGCGCGCGTATGGTTTTGGAGGAGTTCGAAGACAACCCTTTTCTGGCGGATTTTTATCGTGATCCGGATCGATACGCGTTTCAAACCCAATTATTCTTTTTGCTTAAACGTTATCAGCAGCAGCAGGAGCTCCGTCAGGTGGACATATTCCACAAATTGCTGATCACCGATTATATGTTCGTCAAGGACCGGTTATTCGCTTCGCTCAATTTGAGCGAAAAAGAGATGAACCTGTACGATACGGTAGCCAACCTGTTGGAACGGAACGTGATTAGTCCCGACCTGGTTATTTATCTTCAGGCGGATACGGATACGTTAATGCGAAATATCGCGCGGCGCGGCCGATCCTTCGAATCGAATGTCTCGTGGGAATATATTGACGCTTTGAATCAGGTCTATACCGAATTCTTTTTCCGCTATCAGGACACGCCGCTGGTAATTATTAATACCAACAACATCGATTTTGTTCATAACCCGAATGATTTGGAAGAAGTAATCAACGTGATCCGCCAACCGGTTACGGGAACCAAATTTTTTAACCCATCCACCGGGTTTTAGTTTTGTTAAAATTAATACTTATCGGAGCGATTATTTATCTGGCGGTTAATATATATCGTTTTATTTCCGATATAAAAATAACGGGCAACATCAAGTCAGGAGCTGACAGCGAAAAGGATGACGCCCTGTCCAAAATGGATATTCAGGATGCGGAATTCAAGGATTTGGATAATCAGGATTAGTCTGGGTCTTGGCGAATATTAGACACCTGTTATTTGGTAGATATAAATACGGAGACGCAGGCCTGGTGATATTACGGGTCGGAATGGGAATCATGTTTGTCCTGCATGGATACCCGAAATTGTTTGGAGGAGTGGCAACGTGGGCCGATATCGGCGCCAAAGGAGTGGGGAGCTTTGGTCTGGAACTCCATTACGCTTTTTGGGGTTTCCTGGCCGCTATTTCGGAATTCGGAGGGGGGATTTTACTTATATTAGGGTTGTTTTTCCGTATTGCGCTTATTTTCCTGTTGTTGACGATGGTCGCGGCAGCGGGATTTCATATAATAACCGGGCAGGGTAGCCCTTACCACGCAATGGAAGCCGGGATTTTGTTTTTCAGTCTTCTATGGATCGGTCCCGGGGAATACAGTCTCGATGCAAAATTATTCGGGGGTGATTTATGAAAGCAGTTCGTATTCATACCCACGGCGGACCGGAAGTTCTGCAGTGGGAAGAAATACCGGATCCGAAACCGGGTGACTCACAGGTTCTTGTGCGAATTAAAGCGACTTCCTTAAACCATCTGGATATCTGGATACGTAATGGTGTTCCGGGTACTCCGTTGCCGATCATTTTGGGCAGCGACGGCGCCGGCGTCGTGGAGGAAGTCGGGAAGGGGGTAACGTCCTTCAAGCCGGGCGATGAAGTTATCATTCAGCCGCTGACGTATTGCGGACATTGCCGGTTTTGTGAGACCGGTCGGGAAAATTATTGCAAATCGTTTGGTATCTACGGGGAAAACCAAAACGGCACCCATTGTGAATTGATGGTTGTGGAGGAAAAGAATCTCCGATTAAAACCCGACTTCCTGTTATTCGAAGAAGCGGCTTCCTTCGCGCTGGTGGGCCAGACGGCATACGCCATGTTGGTTCGGCGGGCTCAAATCGAACCCGGAGAGTCGGTGTTGGTATGGGGAGCCGGTTCCGGGGTCGGTAGTATGGCCGTCCAAATCGCCAAAACCAGGCATTGTTTTGTTATTGCGACCGGTGGTTCCGAAGAAAAATTGCGCTTGGCGAAAGAATTGGGAGCGGATATCGTGATTGACCATTACCGGCAGGAAGTCCTTACAATCGTGAAGGAAGTGACCGCCGGTAATGGAGTGGATGTTGTTTTTGAACATGTCGGCGCCGCAACCTGGGAAACCAGTTTAAAAGCCCTGGGCCGGGGCGGACGGCTGGTAACCTGCGGCGCTACCACGGGTGCCAAAGTAAACCTAGATTTGCGACACCTGTTTTTCAAACAACAATCGGTTTTGGGATCGACCATGGGTGATGTGGCCGCTTTCGAGGCTGCTTTTGCCCTGCTGAAAGAACGGAAAATAAAACCGGTTGTAGATCGGATATTTCCGATGAAGGATGTGCAGAAAGCCCATCAGTATCTTGAAAACCGCCGTCAGTTAGGTAAAGTAGTATTGGTTCCTTGATAATTTGCGTTGTTATTGCGTAAAATGATTATCGTTTCAAAAACGCGGCAGGGACCGATACGAAAGGTTGCCCGGAAAGCGACAATTTCGGAATTTCAGAAGGTTCCGAAAAACAAATAAAAACAGTCAGGAACCGAAAATAATGCTGAGGACAGCGCTATTAATCGTTACCATGTTAACGTTGCTTACCGGTGAGCTTAAAGTCCGGGACAGTGCTTTTGGCCTGAATATCGGTTCCCAGGGATCCGGTATCATGTACCAGCGGCGATGGGAACTGAAACCGAACCTCTTTACCGGAGCGGAAATTCGGTTATTCGATATCAAATCCAAGGATGAATTAATCGTTTATGATTACTATTCCGGACAATCCTATACGGTAAACGATCAAAGTTTGGTTATGGTACCGATTTTCGGAAGTTTGTTCTATTTCCCCTTCCATGGGAAAATCGAAAATAATTTCACACCGTTTATAACGGCCAAAGCCGGGCCCCTGATTACCATTAACGGCGATGAATCGTATTCGCGATTTGTCGATCGCTGGCAGGAGCCGGAATTACAAATCACCCTCGGCGGTTACATTGGAGTCGGGACCGATATCCTCTGGATGGGAGGCAGTGTTCTTTCTATCAGCGCCGGTATGGATATTTTTCCCATGAGAGGACGCGTTGACGGAAAAACTCAGTACAACGGATTATTATTTCAAATAGCGTTTGGTCGACGCAAATAATGGCCGACCGAATATTCTTTTACGTGTCACCTGAAAATATAACGGGGGATGAATTCATCCTTGACCCGGACGAATCCCATCATTTCCAACGCGTTTTGCGAAAACCGGCGGGAACCGATATCTGGTTAAGCAACGGCCGGGGGACAATGTACCGGGCCCTTGTTGAAGAAGTGGATGGGCAGGGGGTTTCCGGCACAATTTTGCATGCTTACCCGGGTTGGGGGGAGAATCGTCAGGAATTGCATCTTGCCCTGGCGATTTTGAAACGGGACCGGATGGAATTGGCGGTGGAAAAAGCCGTTGAGTTGGGAGTTAAGTCGATCCAGCCCGTAATAATGGACCGGTGTGTCCGACGGACCGTTAACATTGATCGGTTGTCCCGAATTGTCGTCGCCACCGCGAAACAATGCGGCCGGAGTTATTTCCCCGAAGTCAAGGAGCCGGTAACTTTAGCGTCATGGCTTACACGCAACAATAAGAAAGATGGTTATGTGGCCTGTCATGCGGAAGGTACGCTTACGCTGAAACATTGGAATGAATCAGGCCGGGACAAAACCCGACCGGTTCATGTCATTATTGGTCCGGAAGGCGATTTTACCCCGGCGGAACTAAGTCTGTTAAAGCAGCACGGTATTGAAATCATTAATCTGGGGAAAAGACGGCTGCGGTCGGAAACGGCTGTGCTGGTGTCCCTGGCTATTTTAAACGAATTAAATTCAACACCATTGACGGAGGAAAAAGAATGAACGATTGTATATTCTGCAAAATCGTTGACAAGGAAATCCCGGCGGAAATTGTTTATGAAAATGAAGAAGTTGTGGCTTTCAATGATATTAATCCTCAGGCACCGGTCCACGTATTAATCATACCCAAAAAGCATATTCCAACACTCAATAATATTGTTGGTGAACAAAAGAAATTGATCGGTGAGATTCTGCTGGTGGCGCAGAAAATCGCGCGGGAAAAAGGGATTGCGGAACGGGGTTATCGAACCGTATTTAATTGTAACGCCGATGCGGGACAGGATGTTTTTCATATTCATTTGCATTTATTGGGTGGCAGGAAAATGACCTGGCCGCCGGGATAAGTGAGGGTGATAAAAACGTCTTTGACAAAAGAGATGTCGGTGGGATTATCACGATTTAACCCGATTTAAAACATAGTATCGCCTTTCCGGAATCCGTAAACTTTACGACGGAAAAAGGCGCCAAATAATTCTGAATGTATATATCCGAACTTAAAATTCAAGGCTTTAAGTCGTTCGCCAATAAAGAAGTATTGCATTTTGGCGAAGGCATTACTGCTATTGTCGGTCCCAACGGATGTGGTAAAACAAATATTGTGGACGCAATTCGTTGGGTGCTTGGTGAACAGAAATACAGCGTTCTCCGCAGCGGTAAAATGGAGGACGTTATTTTTAACGGGGCCAAGGGTCTTAAACCTTTAAGTGTTTCCGAAGTGTACCTGACCGTTCATAATAACCGGGGCAAATTGCCGGTTGAGTATACCGATATCGAGGTCGGACGTCGTTTGTATCGCAATGGCGAAAGTGAATATTTCCTGAATCGCACTCCCTGTCGCTTGAAAGACATCCAAAATCTTTTTGTCGATACGGGAATGGGAGCGGATGCCTATTCAGTCATTGAATTGAAAATGATTGAGCAAATACTGTCGGAAGCAGGCGATGAACGAAAACGGATGTTTGAGGAAGCGGCGGGGATTAACAAGTATAAGTCACAACGGCGATCGGCATTTCGGAAGTTTGAGGCCACAAAACAGGATCTGGAAAGAATTAATGATATTATTACTGAGGTTGAATCCAAAGTCCGTTCCCTGAATCTCCAGTTAAAGCGTTTCAAACGTCACGCCAAGCTGAAAGAGAAACTGAAGGAAAAGGAAATCGCCTTAGCGACTATTCAAATTTTGAAATATAATGCGCTCGCGGAACCCCTGCGTTTAAAAATAAAAGAGTTTAGACATTTGAGAGAGTCCAAAACGGCGGAGGAAGATGTTCGCGAAGCGGAATTGCTCAATCTGCAAAAGACTTACCAGGAATATGAAAAGGAATTGACTTCCCTGCAGTCAGCGCTCGATGAATTGGAGAATGAGCGGGAACAAGTTCGGCAAAACGTTCTCGTTTGGACGGAACAAATCCGATCCGCCGTCAACGCGGTTAACCGTTTGACGCTGGAGAGAACGACCAACCAGAGCAAACTGACCCAATTGGAGAATCATATCAAGGATTATTCCGAGGAAATTCGCCTGCTGGAGCCGCGTATCGACGAAAAACTCCAGGCTTACAAAGCAAAAAGGGAAGAATTCGGGCAATTGGAAGAAGCTTACCGCAAGGCCCAGGCCGAAGTGGAGCATATCCGGGCGCTCCGGTGGGAAGAACAAAAAAAGGTTGCCGATCAGCAGGCATTAATTGACCGGACCAACTCGCTGATACAGGAAAAAAGGGAGCGGATTAAGCATCTTGCGGATAAACTGGAAGTGCTGGAATCGAATCAAGCCGATTACTCGGATGAACAAAAAGTTCTGGAAGCAAAAAAGAAACAGATATTAGCTGAACTGGATGATCGCAAAAAGCATTTGTCCGAGCAGGAGCAAGTCCTTTCAACGCTTCAGAAAAAGCGCCATGAACTTACTCTGGAACATCACTCCGCTCTGACCCAGGTGGAATCGCTTGAGTCGCAGTTGCAGTTTTACCGCGAATTGGTTTCGACCCGGGAAGGGTACCCGGAAGGGGTTCGCCATATTCTTGAAAATCAGGACCATTATCCCGGTATCCTGGGAACCGTGGCGGACTTATTTCATGTTGACGAAGAATATCGTCTGGCCATGGACAGCGGCCTTGCCGACCGAGCGCATTACCTGGTGTCCGTGGATCGTTTAACGGCACTCAAAACATTGGCGAAAGCCCGGGATGAACAAACCGGGAAGTTGACGATTATTCCGTTAAAAGAAATATCGGCTGTTTCCCCGCGCTTAAAACCCCTGCCGTCTTCCAGTGCCGTTATTGGTCGCGCTTCGGACCTTATTACGGCGGATCAGACCTTGAAACCGCTGGTTGACTATTTATTGGGAAACCTGATTGTTGTGGAAGACCTCCATATCGCATTGCAGGACGCGCAGTTAAAAGGCTGGAATCTGGTGGATCTGAAAGGCACTTATGCCGGTACCGATTTCATTTTAAAGTATCATCCCGAGTCCGATCATGGTTCCATTATCGGTCGTTTGCAAAAGATCGAAAAGTTGGACCGTGAAATAGATCAATTGGTTGATCAATCACAGCGTATTAAAAATGATTTGGAATCCCTGGATCAGGAGATTATTCAAAAAGAGACCGTTATTGAACAATCTTCGTTACAGGTGGAAGCGTTGCTGGATGAACAATCGGGTGTGGAGACGGAAATTATCCGCAACCATTACCGGCAATCACAGGCCCTGGAAGCAATCCAGGAGATTACCCATGAATTAACGGAACAGAGAAAACAGCTCCATCAGCTTACGGATTCGACCGATATATTGGTTCCCAAATTACAGGAAGCAAAAAACCGTTTTGATATTTTAACCGAAAAGGTAAAGGAGGCCACTCAGGCCCTCGAAACGGCCCGTAATGAGCGGGATGCCTTTAATCAACAGGTCCAGGATATCAGAATTGAACTGTTAAATCTGGAAAACCAGCGGGATAACCTGCAGTTCCAGTTGCGTACCGCGGAGGAAACAATCAAGGAGCTTAAAAAACGCCGGCATGAGATTGATGATGAAATTGAGACGCTGGAAGCGAAAAAAGTAAGTTTGGAGACCCAAATTTCCGACGGCAACACCGCCCTGGAAAAAGTTCGCGGGAAAATCACACATCAACGTTCGGTAATAGAATTAAAACGTGAATCGTATTCATCGACGTACCAGGCTATTGAGGAACTGCAGGAAAAAATCCGTTCGGAACAGAAAAACCGTGAACGGATTTTAGAGGAACTGAAGCAACATGAATTGCAAATTGCCGAATACGAACAACGTATTAAGTTGATCCAGGAACGAATTCGCGATCGTTACGAAGTATCGGTAGCGATCCCCAAGAAGAAAGATGAGATACACGCCGTTTCTGAATTGGGGGATGAAGACGACCTGGAAATGGAAATCCAACGAATAGAACGGGCACTGGAATCAATCGGCCCGATTAATATGGCGGTTCAGGCGGAATACGAAGAGGAGAATGATCGTTTAAAGTTGTTATATGAACAACGGGATGATTTGGTTGAGTCCGAAGAAAATTTGTTGGAAACGATTCAAAAAATAGACCGGATCGCGCGCAAACAATTCAAAGAAACGTTTGATTTGGTTAAAGCCAATTTCGAAAAATTGTTCGCGTTGTTTTTTGAAGGAGGAACGGCATCATTGTCATTGGCCGGGGACCCCGATCCACTGGAGGCCGACATTGTTATTCGCGCCCAACCGCCGGGGAAACGCAATCAATCGTTACGGATGCTTTCCGCGGGGGAAAAGGCGCTTACGGCTATCGCCCTGTTGTTTTCCATATACCAGGTGAAACCGAGCCCTTATTGTATCCTCGATGAGGTAGATGCTCCGCTGGATGATATTAATATCCATAAGTTTACCCGCGTATTGAAAATGTTCAGCGAGGAAACCCAATTTCTGGTGGTTACCCATAATAAATTGACCATGGAAGCGGCCAATTATCTCTACGGTGTTACCATGGAACAAAAGGGGGTTTCCAAGTTGGTATCGGTTAAATTCGATTCGTAAGCCGATTCCTGTTTCTCAGCCCGCTTTTTGTTCCTGTAATCTTTTCGGATAAGTTTCTTTTAAGTGCTTTTTTAAATGTTGATAAACGATATTCCCGAATTCCCGGGCTCCTTCGTTGGTGAAATGAACGAAATCATAAAAATTAGTGGAGCTTTTTCTCATTTCACCAGCGGCGTCGATGACAAAGACAGAAAATGATTTTCCGGCTTTGATTGTTGCCTTATTATACAGTTCCAATATTTTCCAGTTTGTATTTCCGCTATGCCGATTGACCTGTACCTTCCCCAGATCAACCTGCGTTCGGTCATCGATCCCATACCCGAACAATGCCGGTTGAGTGATAAAAACAGGTTCGATCCCATTTGTTCTTGCCAGGCGGATTAACGTTTCCAATCGTCCGTAAAAACCCGGTATGTATTTTGATCGGTGAAATTCCAACAGGGAATCCAGGCCGGGCTCGGGATAGTTAATGAGGGGCAATGATTGCAGATCGACATTGTGGTGGGTTAATCCCTGGACTTCGGCCTTGGCCCAGCGGAAGAGATTAAGCGCCAGGGAAACCGTTTCACTATATAACGATAAAGATTTGAAAAAAGCCTTAAAAGAGGAGAATTGCACGCCTTCCCTGATTACGAGATGGTCATGATACGTGGGATTGGCGATGCCGACGTCATTTATCCCGATGAGGAAGAGAGCCAGCGTCGGTTTAAGTTTAATAATGTAATCTTCCATCAGGATAATATGACCGAACGTGGAATGCCCATCTAATCCGGCGTTGTTCAGCCATATGTTTTCAAAATCGGTTTGCAGCTTTTTGTAAAGAACAGCGGGCCAATCTTTCCCGTCGGACAGTACGGAACATTCGGTGGTGCTGCCACCGATGGTTATAATGCTGAGGTAATCGTTCAGGCCCCCGGGCGGCAGTTCAGGACCGCGGAAACCCAGACTGTTTTTGGTATGCACTACCGGATCATCGATGCCCCTTATGTTCACCTTTCTAAAGATGTATTTTTTATTTACAGGCAATACGATTTTATCGCCTTTAATTCGTTGCTCAATGGGGTTGTATACTCGCAGGATCCCCTCGATAATCATAAAGGCAAGAAACAGGCCGATAATTAAACTGATAATATTTTTCCAGTGAGCAGGCATTGAGTGAAATTACAGAAAATGCGGGAGATTAGGGCGCTAAGGAAATAATCGGTACCGTGATACGGAGAAAACGGTATTGAATTCCAAAAATTCCCGCTAATTGATATCGGCAGGATCGATTAAACCCGCAGGCTTAATCCTTCCCAGGCGCAATGGACTTTGATGTCCGCCTTTTTGGATTTGAAGAAAGATTCCGTTTCCTGTTGAATCTCGGTTAGTTGCGCGTCGGTTCGGTCCGGGTCATGATGAAACAGAATTAACGTTTTGATTTCCGCATCCAGTGCCAGTTGCCTGACCTGGGAAATTAGCGAATGACCCCAACCATGTTTTTGTGGCATATCGGCTTCAATATATTGCGCATCATGAATGAGGATATCGGTATTTGCGCAAAACGCCACCCATTCATCGTAGGTAGTGTGGATTTTGTCGGGCGGATCCAATTCGTTGTCGGTTACATAGGCGCACGAGACTCCGTTTTCGGTAATTTTATAGGCGCTGCCGCTGCCGGGATGGTTCAACGGTTTACGGGTGATATTTATTCCGTGCCGACGTAATTCCGGTTCAACGTTTTCCACTACACATTCCGTTCTTGATGGTAATTCTTTTGCTTCCACGGGGAAATGGGCCCCGTCCATTTGATCCAAAAGTGAACATAATTGATCATGGATGGTCTGTTCACTTGGGCACACGTAAATCTCCCGTTCCCTTTGATAGATAGGCAGGAAAAAAGGGTATCCCTGCATATGATCCCAATGACTGTGGGAGACCAGTAAAAAAATAGGGTCATCCGTGTTAATCAATTTCCCCCCAAGGGAACGAATCCCCGTCCCGGCATCCAGAATAATGTTTTGTCCCTTATTCAATTTCACATGAACACAGGAAGTGTTTCCGCCGTATTTGACGGTATTTAAACCTGGAGCGGGAATGGAACCACGGACGCCATAAAAATCAATTTTCATGAATCCCTCCTTAAAAATTAGTTAACTGGTTTTATTATTTTTTATATTAAGCCTGTTAGTGGTGTGACCAAGGAAAATAGTACCCTTTATCGTTATACGCAATTAATTTTCCGCTTAGGGGCGGGAATGGAAGAAAGCACTTACCTATCCCATGTCCCTAAGAGGGTGTTTTTATGAAAGAAAAGGTGCTAAAAAGCGTAAGCTAAATATATTGTATCACAAAACAATATCCTCTAATTTTGCCCGCTATTCTGGAACCGAAAATTAATGCTTGATTACATAACCGACAGGTTTGACACCATTTTCCGCACGGTACGCGGATTAGGGAAGATAACAGACGCAAACATCCGGCAGACAGGGCGGGAAATCCGCCGTGTGTTGCTGGAAGCCGACGTGAACTATAAAGTCGCCCGGGACTTCATCAAGCGTGTTTCGGTCAAGGCGGAAGGCACGAAAGTTATCAAATCCATCAAACCGGGTGAGCAGTTTATCAAAATTATACGTGATGAACTGACGCAATTGTTGGGTGAAAAACCGGTTCCGTTAGCTTTGGCGTCGCGTAAGCCGACGACGATCCTTATGGCCGGATTGCAGGGATCGGGAAAGACAACCACCTGCGCCAAACTGGCCTGGTATTTAAAACAGCAGGGGAAATCGGTTCTATTGGTAGCCGCCGATATTTACCGTCCGGCGGCTATTGACCAGCTTAAGGTTCTAGGCCGGCAGATTGATGTGCCGGTTTATTCGGAAGGTGTTATCGACCCGGTAAGAATTTGCAGAAACGCCTTGGAAGAGGGCAAGAGCGATGGAGTCGATGTGATCATTTTTGATACGGCGGGGCGACTCCATGTCGACGGTGAAATGATGGACGAAATACAGGCCATTGCCGATGCCGTATCGCCAAGTGAAACGTTGTTTGTTGTGGACGGAATGACGGGGCAGGATGCCGTGAATTCCGCCCTGGCGTTTTCGGAAGCGCTCACTTTGACGGGCACGATTTTAACCAAAATGGACGGTGACACGCGGGGGGGAGCGGCCATATCAATCACGGAAGTTACCGGCAAGCCGATCAAATTTATCGGGGTCTCTGAAAAAATTGACGGCCTGGAAGTATTTGATCCGCACCGTATGGCCGATCGTATCCTGGGGTTCGGTGATGTTGTTTCCCTGGTGGAAAAAGCTCAATCGGTCGTTAATGAAAAAGAAGCGCAACGATTACACAAGAGACTTCTGAAGAATCAGTTTGATCTGGAAGATTACAAGACCCAGTTACAGCAAATTCGCAAGATGGGGCCGGTTGATCAGCTGTTGGGCATGCTTCCCGGTGTTAATCGGAAAATGTTAAAAGGGATGCAGGTGGATGAGCGTCAGCTTTCATGGACCGAAGCCATCATTAATTCAATGACGCCCCAAGAGCGGCAGAATCCACATATAATAAACGGAAGTCGCCGTAAACGCATTGCCGAAGGTTCCGGAAGGTCGGTCCAGGAAGTAAATCAATTATTAAAACAATTTCAACAAATGCAGAAACTGATGAAGAAAATGGGAACACTGAAAGGAAAGGGGAACCCGTTTTCCGGTCGGGGAATACCACATTTATTTCAATAATTATATTCATGTAAATTCTCACGTATCATTTTCGGTATTCATAGCGAATAAAAAGTAGGAGAGATAGAATTGGCGACGAAAATAAGACTGAAACGTATAGGCAGACGGAACAGACCATTTTATAGGGTTGTTATCATGGATTCCCGGGCACGTCGTGACGGTGCCGCCATTGAGGAAATTGGCTGGTATAATCCCATCACCCGTGATAAGGAGAATAATTATTCCTTAAAGGAAGACCGGGTGATTCACTGGTTAAAGGAAGGTGCCCAGGTAACCGAGGCGGTTCACAAGTTGATCCGTCGGGCCGGTATCGCGTATAAATGGCACCTTATTCGTCAGGGTTTGGATGAGAAAGCCATAGCCAAAGAAATGCAAAAATGGGCCCTTAACCGCGAACAAATGGGAAACAAGGAAGCGGTAAAGGAAAAACCCAAGGTGGAAAAGAAAGCAAAAGCTGAAGATGAGGCCGAGGTGCAAGCCGCCGCCCCAACCGTAGAGGAAAGTTCGGAAATTGAAACCGGACCGGAGACCGATGCCGCCCCGGTAAGTGAAGAAACTACCGAAGAAGCGGCGACACCAGAAGATACGGTTGATAGTGAAGGCGGGACGAAAACCGAAGCCGAATCGGAAGCGCCTGTATCGGAAGAAGTAACCGAAGAAAAAGCCGCTTCTGAAGATCAGGCCGAAGCAGTTCCCGAAGCTCCCGCGGAAACGGAAGCTGAAGGGGATAAATCAGATTCGGTGGAGGAGGACACTTCCGGTGACACCGAACCTGAAAAACCGCAGGCAAGTACTGATGACGACTCTAATGAAGAGAAAGGATGAGAATTTGCCACGGAAGATAAATGACTGAATCAGAATAGACGAAATGAAGCTTACGAAGGAGGAAGTAGGATATGCAGGAGTTTATTGAATACGTCGTGAAGAAACTGGTAGATAAACCGGATGAAGTAAAAGTAAATGCCGTTGAAACCGAGAAAAGAATCATCTACGAATTAACCGTGGGTGAGGGTGATTACGGTAAAGTTATCGGTAAAAGCGGTAAGAACATTTCCGCTTTGCGCTCCCTGGTGTTTGCCATTAATGCCAAGCAAGGTGGAAAAAGAGCGCGCCTGGATGTAATCGATCGGTAACGATGAAAAATCTCTTTGCCATTGCCAAGATAACACGCGCCGCCGGATTGAGAGGCGAGGTACGCGTCAAACCGCTTTCACGGTTTTTTGATAATTACGTTGAAGAAAGACCATTGTATGTCGGTTTTTCCGAAGAATTGAGTCGTGAAGTCACGTTAGATGGGAAAATTGGAATTGGCAAAGCTGTGCGTTATCGGTTTAAGGGTGTTGAATCACGTGACGAAGCGGAAGCATTAATTGGTCAATATCTTTTCGCTTCGGTGAATGAAGATGATAAAATCCATTGGATTTCCAGTGACTTGCTCGGTGCCACGGTTTTAACCGAAACGGGCCAGTATGTTGGTGAATTGACCGAAATATTGTGGCTTCCCCAGAACGACGTCTACGTGATTCGAGATGGTGATAACCGGGAAATCCTGATCCCCGTGATAAAGGAAATTGTCACTCGGGTTGATCTTGAAACGGGGTTGATCTTGATTTCTCCCATGGATGGTCTGCTGGATTGAAGCAGATCGGCGTTATTACGCCTGTCCCTGAGATTATTGAAACAATCATTCGGAATAGCATTCTCAGACAGGCCGTGGAGCGGGAAATTGTCCGGTTCCACATTTGTAATCTCCGCCAGTTCGGAGAAGGAAACTACCGCCAGATAGACGATACCCCCTTTGGCGGAGGGAGTGGGATGGTCATGATGCCTGAACCTATGTTCAAGGCGATGGACTATCTTTGCGATCTTATGGGCGGGACGGATGACGTGCGCGTTATTTATCCCTCACCCCAAGGGGTTGTGTGGAGCCACTCGGCGGCGGAAGAAAACAGCCGGGTGGATAAGCTCATTTTCATTTGTGGTCATTACAAAGGTATTGACGAGCGCGTATTGGAGACAATCGTGACCCATGAATATTCGATAGGCGATTATGTGGTCTCCAGTGGTGAGCTTCCGGCGATGATTATGATTGACGGAATCGTTCGTCTGATACCCGGTGTGTTGAATACGTATGAATCGGCTATGACCGATTCTTTTGCTAACGGTCTCCTGGATGCCCCCTATTATACGCGACCGCGGGAAATACGCGGAATGAAGGTTCCTGAAGTGTTACTCAGCGGACATCATGAGAAGATTAAACAATGGCGGCAGGAGCAACGGGAGCGACGGACAGCGAAACGTCGCCCGGATTTGTGGAAGAATTATTTAAAAAAACAAAAGGCTTCGGAGAAGTGAATTATGGATAAGTTACAAGAGGCTGGAAAAGAATACTTGCGTTCCGATATTCCGGAATTCAATGCCGGTGATACGGTGGCCGTGGATGTTCGGGTAGTGGAAGGCGGCAAAGAGCGTATTCAACGCTACCAGGGAGTGGTAATCGGACGTAAAGGGAAAGGGGTGGAAGCTACTTTCACGGTCCGTAAAATTTCCGGTGGTATTGGTGTGGAAAGGATATTTCCACTGCACTCACCAATGATTGCCTCGTTACAGGTAATCAGACGCGGTAAAGTTCGCCGGGCGAAACTCAATTATCTTCGGAAGTTGCGAGGAAAAGCGGCCCGGATTGCCGAAAAACGGTAAAAACAGGAATATTCTTAAATTAACCCTCGCTTCCGTTTTTAGTGAGGGTTTTCTTTTTGTGGTCACTATTAAATGTCCGGTGAAACCTACAAGTTCGGACCCGAGCGCGGAATGAATATCGGTGGATACCGGAATAAACAGATTATCCAATGCGACGTGATGAAAAAATAATCCTGATGATTACCGGTGGATCGCACTTGTCGGTTCACAGTTTAATGCTGGTATTCCCGAATATTCTCCTGGTTTTGCAGAAGGAATATCAGGCCGGATTGGATACATTGGGGTTTGTGGCGATGGCCAGCGCGTTCATGTTTGGATTGGGGGCCATTCCAACCGGATATCTCGAATCCCGCATCGGCGGGCGCAACCAACTGCTCGCGTACCAATTCGGAACATCCTTTTCGGCGGTGTTGGTCATGTTGTCGCAATCATTGTTTACCATGACGATTGGTTTGATGCTTCTGGGCTTATTCAGCAGCATTTATCATCCGGCCGGATTGACCCTTATTTCCCGAAGAGTCACGAATATCAGTAAAGGGATGGCCATCCATGGGATCGCGGGGTCGATCGGCCTGGCAATCGGGCCGATTATGGCATCGGTGTTTACCGAATTTTTTTCCTGGCGGGTGGCATATGGGACCCTGGCCGGATTTAATTTGCTATTGGCGCTGGGGACATTGTCATTCATCGGGTTGAGAAAAGGAAAGGTACAGGAGGTTGATGAAGCGCAAACGGAATCAACGGACCGATCGGCTTTGGCGCTCTACTATGGAATCATGGTGTTAATGGGAATGGCGTTTACCGGATTCACGACTTTCATGCCGGCGCATTTTGCGGTCGAAACGCGAAACGTGCTGGGATCGCTATCCGATACATTACGCGGCGGTGTTTTTACCACCACCGTTTTGATATTCGGCATCATTGGCCAAATGATCGGTGGATATCTCGGCAGCCGTTATAACCGTGTTAAACTTCTGTTTTTAATTGTCCTGATCAATGTACCCTTCATGTTTTTATTTGGAATTCTATCCGGCATCCCGGTGATTATATTCGGAATCATATTGGGTATCGTGCATTTTTCGGTGCAACCGGTAGGGAATTCGATTATTGCCCAGTATACCCACAGTCAACATCGTGGATTGGGTTACGGAATCAGTTTCTTTTTCAGCTTTGGCGTAGGTTCGGTGGCGGCCGGTTTAAGTGGTTTGATTGCCGAAAATATCGGCATTTCCTATGTGTTCCCGGCCATGGCATTGATCCTGTTGCCGGGTGTTTGGCTGGCCTATTTGTTTACAAAGAAAAGATAGAGATTCTCTGTTTCCGGATAAGCGGGTTCATCCCTAAATCCGCTGTTTATTAAAGAAGAAAATTGCTTTCCGCCGCCATCGCCCACGGCAAAATGTGCATTAGAAATGAACATTTTGGGTTAAATTTGTTTCCCTAATGAAGCTTATGCAAAAAGATTTATTAAAAGAACTTCCTTCCGTCTCGGAAGTCTTGCTTGAAGTGCCGGACGAGATTGATCTTCATCGGGATTATGTTACCTTCATTATTAAACGTTCCATCGCACGTTTTCGAAAAGCGGCGCGAAAGGGAGCCCTGGAACTGTCACGTGGGCAAATAAAAGCGGAAATTGTCGCTGAGGTGGCGCGGTATTCGCGACCTTCGCTTACGAAAGTAATCAACGGCACCGGAATCGTTCTGCATACCGGTTTCGGTCGAGCCCCGATCCATGGTGAAATTTTAAATCGTGTCGCCCGGCGACTGGAGGGGTATGTTAACCTGGAATTCGATTTACGGACAGGCAAGCGGGGCAACCGGTTGGAACATGTCCACGATATAATCCGGGCCATCACAAAAGCCGAAAGTAATCTCATCGTTAATAATAATGCCGCCGCCGTACTTTTAACATTAAATACATTGGCTGAGGGTAGGGAAGTTGTCGTTTCCCGGGGACAACAGGTGGAAATCGGGGGATCGTTTCGGATCCCCGATATCATTCGCAAAAGTCACTGCGTTTTGAAAGAAGTGGGTACCACGAATCGAACCCATCTACGTGATTATGAAAAAGCGATTGGTCCCGACACGGGACTGTTGCTCTGGGTCCACACCAGTAATTATATCGTAAAAGGTTTCACTAAGGAAGTGCCGCTGGCCGATTTGGTCGCCCTGGGAAAGAGAAAACGTATACCGGTTATGGCTGACCTGGGTAGCGGCGCGTTGCTTGATCTCACCGCGTTGGGGCTGCCCCGTGAAATCCCGGTACGGGAGTTGGTGCGAACCGGAGCTTCCGTCATAACATTTTCAGGCGATAAACTATTGGGAGGCCCCCAGGCGGGATTGATCATCGGCAAGAAACGTTTTATCAAAAAAATAGTATCGAATCCCATTTACCGTGCCGTGCGATGCGATAAGATGACATTGGCGGTCATGGAAGAAATATTGAAGACATACCGCTCCCGGCAGGTTTCCGAACGAAACCTGGCGTTAACGTTGTTGTCCACCCCGCGATCGATTTTAAAGACACGAGGGGAAGAAATATTGCAAGCGGTTTCAAAAGAAAAGAAGGATATTTTGGGTCTTTCGCTGGTGGAATCCACGGTTGAAGCGGGAAGCGGTTCCCTGCCGGTGGAGAAAATTGAAAGCATGGCCCTCAGGTTTTGTCCCCGTGATCGGAAAGTGTCGGAATTGGCGCAACAGTTTCGGTTGTCTGCTTACCCGGTTATCGGATATACCGCCAACAATATTTTTTACATTGACCTGAAAGCCATCCTTCCCGGGCAGATACAGCAGCTTACGGAAACAATCAGGAATATCTGAGGTTACCGTAAGATGGATTGTAATGGATTTTAGCAGGAATAATACAGAACCCCGGAGTCAATTGTGATCGGAAAAACAGTATTTACTGGACGATTGTATTTTCCACATTACCGGTCTTATCCAACGGTTAACGGACGTGTCTGCCGGTGGATCGGAAGCAACGTCCCCGTCTGCCTGCCCCGACGAAGTCGTGGGTTACGGGAGGGGAGGAACTTTGAAAATTCGGATTACAATGTCGGAAAGGGACATTTTTTATATCAGAGGTTCAGTCCTTCTTCGGACTCGCGTCTTTCCGGTAGGTTGGATTGATCTTGCCAGGATTAAGAATACAATACTATTGTATTTACTCTTTCTCAAATCGATTCTTTGGTGGATGAACATCATTTCTTCGGTAACCGTGTTTAGAAAATCGTGAATTACCGTCCTTCCCAGATAGTCATTGGAACAGCCGGTCATATTGATCATGGTAAAACGGCCCTGGTTAAAGCACTTACCGGTACCGATACCGATCGGCTGGAGGAAGAAAAAGCCCGGGGCATGACCATTGATCTGGGGTTTGCTTTTTTGGATGACAACATTACGATCATTGACGTCCCCGGTCATGAAAAATTCATACGCAACATGGTGGCGGGGGTGTCGACCATTCATATCGCCCTGTTGGTTGTTGCCGCCGATGATGGCATCATGCCCCAAACGCGGGAACATCTCCAGATCATTTCCTTACTGCAAATACCAAGGGGTGTAATCGCCCTCACAAAAGTCGACCTGGTGGATGATGAGGAGTGGATTGACATGGTGGAAGAAGAAATCCGCGAGACCGTGAAGGGCACGTTTCTGGAATCCGCGCCGATCATACGGACTTCGGTAAAACCGGAAACCGGGATAGCAGAATTAAGGGCGGCGTTACTGGAACAGGCGGCCGCGGTTCAACTGGAAGATGACCGCGGGTTCTTCCGGCTTCCCATAGATCGTGTATTCATCAAAACCGGTTTTGGTACCGTTGTGACCGGAACCGTCATCGCGGGACAATTGTCTGTTGGGGAAGAATTGGTTTGTCTGCCGGTGGGTATTAAGGGAAAAGTTCGTGGTCTCCAGAGCCACGGGAAAAACGTTCCCGCCGTGGTTAAGGGCGACCGGGCGGCGGTTAATCTGGCGGGAGTTGATAAACAACAACTCTGGCGGGGGTCCGAATTGGTAACACCCGGTTGGCTGGAATCGACACGCCATTTGATTGCCCGGGTGACCCTGGTTTCGCATACGCGGTGGCGACTCAAAACCAAGCAACGAATCCGGGTTCACATAGGAACAGCACAGGTGTTGGGACGAATACAAACTGTCAGCGGTGAACTGAAGGGCGGGCAGTCAGGGAACATTATCATTCATCTGGAAAAACCTATGGTGGCCGCCATGGATGATCGTTTCGTCCTCCGTTCCTATTCGCCCATGGAAACAATTGGCGGCGGTCAAATCCTGGATCCGCAACCGGTGGGGAAATGGAAAACAATAAAGGATTGGGCTTCCAAGCTGAAAACACCGATTAACGAGAGGTTCAATCAATATATCGAACGCTTTCGCGATCATCCCCGGACGGTGGCGGAATGGTCGCGGGTGTTTCATCACCCGGAAGCGTGGATTCGTTCCTTGATAGAAACCAACGGATTATCGGTCGTTCCGGAAAACGACCTGGTATTCAAACCCGAAGATCTGGAGTGGCTGACCGGGGCGATTGAAGGTTTTCTGAATGATTTCCACCGGGATAATCCTTACCGCGTGTCGGTCAGTGGTGAGGTGATAAAACAGGAATTCGGTCTGTCCGACCGATGGGGTGATTGGGTCCTGGACAACATGGTGTCGAAGGGGATAATAGTTGGTAAAGATGCCGGATACGCGTTGGCCGGTCATCAAATAGCGCTTACCGGTGAAGATCAGAGAAAAGCGGATGCCATTTCCGACCTGTTGTATGGTTCCCGGTTTATGTCCCTGAAAGTGACCGAGATCGCCTCGGCGACGAACTTGGATGAACAGCGTGTCGTGGAATTGCTGCATGTGTTAAAGAATCAGGGGCGGGTAATGGAAATTCAAAGAGAATTATGGTTGGATTGCCGGCGTTTTGACGAATTGATCGCGGAAATAAGACGGTTTTTTGATGGTCATTCAAAATTGACGGTACCGGATTTTAAGGACATTACTTCCTTGACGCGCAAGACGGCCATCCCCTTACTGGAATATTTGGATGCCCGCGGATTTACCGAACGTGAAGGAAATGAGCGGATCCGGGGCGAGAAACTGGATTCGGGTATTGAGATTACCGATTAACCTGGATAATTTGCCGCGATATCCGACAGAAAAGTCGTTGGCAACTAAAAATTACGGAAGAAATATTCTTTGCAAGTGCGAACAACAAACGAGATAGCTTGTTAAATTACGGTCCTGATGAAAGCAATAATCTGATGTCAAAGTCGATACCAGCAGGCACACCGTTGATGAAACAATACCTGGAGGTGAAAAACCAGTATCCGGACAGTATTGTATTATTCAGAATGGGCGACTTTTACGAAACCTTTCTGGAAGACGCCAAAATCACGGCCAAGGTGCTCGGTATTGTCCTGACCAAACGGGCGAACGGGGCGGCCGCTGATATCCCCCTGGCGGGATTTCCTCACCATGCTCTTGATAATTACCTCCCAAAACTGGTAAATGCCGGACACCGGGTCGCAATTTGCGAACAGGTTGAAGATCCCAAATTGGCGAAGGGAATCGTCAAACGTGAAGTTATTGAAGTCGTCACGCCGGGAACCATTACTTCCGACCAGGCCCTGAGTCAGAAATCCAATCATTTTATTGTCGGTTTGCACTTTCACCGCGATCGGGTAGGGTATGCCGTGCTGGATCAATCCACCGGGGATTTTTTCATTGGTGAAAGTGATCAAACCCGGCTATTGGAAGCGTTGCGCAAGTTCTCTCCCCGGGAAGTAATCTTGGGTGAAAATATTACGTATTCCACATCCGATTGGTACCGTGATCTGAAACCGTTTGTCACAACCGTGGAGGACTGGCTTTTTACCTTCGATCAAAGTTACCGCACGTTAACCGAACATTTTCGCACCACCACGTTAAAGGGTTTCGGTTGTGAAAATTATCCGCTGGGGATTACCGCCGGGGGAGTAGTCTTTTACCACATCCGTAATACCCTCAATAGTTCGCTGGAACACGTAACCCGTGTTCAACCGGTGTTGGATGAAGGAATCATGGGGTTGGACGGATTTACGGTTAAAAATCTGGAAGTATTCAAATCGCTGGCGACGCAGGGCACGCACGGGACCCTGATCGACGTATTGGATACCACGATCACGGCCGGGGGCGGCCGATTATTAAAACATTGGCTGTATCAACCGCTCTTGGATATCCCCCGGTTGCAGGGACGCCTGGACGTGGTTGAAGGATTTGTGAAATCAAAGCGGCTGCTGAATACGATTCGCGAAGAACTGAAGCAAATCATTGATATCGAGCGTGTCATTGGAAAAATTAACAAGTACAAAGCTTCCCCCCGGGATGTGCTGGCCCTGGGCAACAGCCTCGGTAAAATCCCCGAAATTTGCCGGTTGCTCAGGAATAGCAACAACCAGGCGCTTATTCGATTGGCGGAGCGGTTCTCCGACACCTCCGATATTGTGGACCTGATTCTGAAGATCGTGCGGCCCGATGCCCCGGCACAGATGAAACCGGGTCAGATCATCGCCGATGGCATTGACGAAGAGTTGGATGAATTGCGGCAATTGGCTTTTGGCGGCAAGCAATGGATTGCCGAATTGCAGAACACGGAACGAACAAGAACCGGTATTCCGTCGCTTAAGATCGGTTACAATAAAGTTTTTGGTTATTATATTGAAGTGACCAAGACCCACCAGGAAAAAGTCCCTGAAGAATATATCCGTAAACAAACGTTAGTGAATTCCGAGCGGTACATTACGCCGGAGTTAAAGAAGTACGAGGAAAAAATACTATCCGCCGAATCCCGGATCGAAGAGATAGAAATACGAATATTTGATGAATTATGCCGAACGATACTGCAATCCGCCGATATAATCCAGATGAATGCCCGCGTTTTTAACCGTCTTGATCTGTTGTCTGCCCTTGCCCTGGTGGCTCTGAACAACCACTATGTTCGGCCCCGATTGGTGCAGGAGCCTGTCCTGGTCATTGAAGGCGGCCGTCATCCGGTGGTGGAGAAATTGTTACCGCCGACGGAACGATTTATTCCGAACGATTTGAAGATGGACACCCGGACAAGTCAGATTCATTTGATTACGGGACCTAATATGGCGGGGAAATCGACGTACCTGCGCCAGGTGGGATTATTGGTTTTGATGGCCCAGATCGGTTCGTTTGTGCCGGCCCGTAAGGCCACCGTGGGTATTGTCGACAAGTTGTTTACGCGGGTGGGAGCCAGCGATAACCTGGCGGGCGGTGAAAGTACTTTTCTCGTGGAGATGAATGAGGCGGCGAATATTTTAAACAACGCCACTTCCCGCAGCCTTATTCTATTAGATGAAATAGGACGCGGTACAGCAACCTATGACGGCCTGGCCCTGGCATGGTCGATTACGGAATATCTTCACAACACTCCCAACGTGGCCGCGCGCACTCTCTTCGCAACCCATTATCATGAATTGACTGAGTTGGAGAACACGCTGGAGCGACTGGAAAACCATCACGCGGCGGTCAGGGAATTCGGTGATAAAATTGTGTTTCTGCGAAAAATACTCCCCGGCGCCGGAGATAAAAGCTATGGCATCCATGTGGCCCGGATGGCGGGGTTGCCCAACACGGTATTACATCGCGCAACGGAAATCCTGAACTATCATCTGGACCAAAACCAGGATTCAATGGGAACCAAACCCTTGCCTGAGACGTCCAATCAATTATCGATTTTCGAGCAACAGGAGAGTAAGTTGAAAGCCGCATTAAAAAATCTGGATGTCGAAAACATGACCCCCATGCAGGCCCTTCAGGCATTGGATGAGATGAAAAGAGAACATGGTTTATAACCGGTCATTGGTAATTGTTGGCTCCATTTATCGGAGAGTGAGCCTAATCCTTCGTTCCTGCCGGACTGAATTATCCGATTGATGAAAACAATCAAGACCTCAATAGTCATAAGTTTCCTGATCAGCGTAATGTTTATCCAGGTGGCTTTTGCCCAGGCCGTATGGGTGAAATATGGTTGGCAGTTGTTCAAACAGGCCGGAAACGCGCGGTCCATAGCGCTGGGAGGGGCGCAGACGGGAAATGGATCGGGGATTCCCAGTATCCTGTGGAACCCGGCTCATTATGATGAAGAAAGCGACCGGTTTTTCACGTATGCGCATCAAAGTCGCTTCGCGGGAATCGTAAATAGTGACCTGGCGGCCTTTTCGTTACATACGTCCGCGCGAAGACCGATTGAAATGGTCCTGTTGCATGAAAGCGTGACGAATATTCCCGATACCCGGGGTTTGCTGTTGGATTGGGGATTGGATGGTATTCCCGGGACCCAGGATGCCGGCGAGGGCAATGGAATCCTGGACGAAGGCGAACGGTTGAATGAGGACAAGCTGAAGCGGTTTAATCAGCGACAATGGGGAGTATATTTAAGCACCGTCTGGAAAATAAAATCGACTATGTTCGGGGTGGGGATAAAGGGTTTATTTCATTCCTTGGGCGAATACTATGGTAGTGGTTTTGGAATTGATTTGGGTCTGAAAAGACCTTTATGGTCCGGCGCCCAACTGGGATTGGTGATAAAAGATGTCACAACCTCGTGGTTGGTCTGGGAAAACGGAATTACCGAGAGGACATTACCCGGTTTCGTGGCCGGGATTTCCCAAGTGGCCCAAGTACCGTTTATCCCGGTTAAGGTAACCATCAGCGGGGACATGGTAATAAACGGAAACGGCCGTTCGCTGGATGATGATTTTCGGATAAAGGGCATGGGAGGCAATTATCGTTTGGGGGCGGAAGTCAGGATAAAAGACAAATTGCTATTGCGATTCGGGAGAAATGATATTGCGACCATTACCAGCGGATTGGGAATGGAATGGAGTTCATTCACGATCGATTACGCTTTTCAATTGGAGCCACCCTCATCGGGCTTGGGGAATTCCCACCTGATTTCCTTCTCGGTTGACCCGCGGTGGTTACGATCGTTGTTATAACAATATTTTTTACATCGAAGACCAGGCGTTGTTAAGTATTATTTGAGTGCTTAACCATCCGTTGAAATTATTCCATAATAAGCATTTGGGTACGGTCAATACCATTGCAATCGCCCCATTTGACAAGCGGCGGAATACTTGAAATATTTATTTTGTTAATTGTTTGAATTTATTAAAAATCAGTAACTTTAAAGGTTTTCAAAAAAGGCATTGATGATAAAAAGCATGACAGGTTTCGGCCTTGGTAAAGCGGGCCGTGGAGAGGATGAAGTGACCATTACGGTTCGGGCTGTTAATTCCCGGTATTTGGATTTGAAAATCCGGGGGATTGAGCAGAACCCTGTTCTGGAGGCGAAGATACGGGACCGGGTCGGCGAGGTGTTGCAGAGAGGTAGTATCCAGATTAATATAGCTCTACCCAACGGGTCGAGCGGCACATTGGTTTTCAATCGGAAGCGCTTCGAAGCCATTGAGAATATTTTGTTGATGATTCAAAGGGAATACGGTCGTCATCTTGAAATGGGTGACGTATTTTCGGCCAATGATTTATTTATTGCCAAACAAGTTGAAACGGTAAATACACAATATGTGATGAAAGCGCTTAATAAAGCGCTTTCACAGACCGAAGAGATGCGTGTTGCGGAAGGGGCAAAAATCCAAAAAGATCTTGAGGATCGGGTACGGAATCTGCAGAATCTACTTGATCGACTAAAAGAACTGGCAAAGACGATAGCGGTCGAAAAAAGGGAACAATACCAGGTAAGAATTCAACAACTGTTGGGCAAGGCGCCGGTTGATGAGAATCGCTTGGCCGTTGAAATCGCGATTTTGGCTGAAAAGGCAGACATCACCGAAGAAATTGTGCGTTGTGAGAGTCATTTTCACCAATTTCTCAATTTTCTCGAACCGGAAAAACCGGTGGGCAAGCGGATGAATTTCCTGCTGCAGGAAATCGGCCGGGAAATAAATACTATCGGAGCCAAAAGCACGAATGTCGAGATTACCAAACTGGTTATTGATCTGAAAGACGAGGTGGAAAAAATACGGGAACAGGTGCAAAACGTATTATGAAGAACCTGATCGCAATATCCGCTCCTTCCGGGTCCGGGAAAACAACCCTTTGCCGGGAGTTGCAACGGCGGAACCCGGAGATTCAGTTTTCCGTTTCCTGCACGACGCGTCCGAAACGGGACTATGAACGAGACGGGTACGATTATTATTTCCTTACCGAAAAGGAATTTCGTGAATTGATCGATAAAAACGAGTTGGTTGAGTACGAAAACGTCCATGGCTATTTTTACGGCACAATGAAAAAAACAGTGGACGAGGCCGTTGCCACCGGTAAGTTATTGTTGTTGGAAGTGGATGTTAAGGGGGCCATGTCGATAAAAGAGATGTATCCTTCCCGAACCGTCACTATTTTTATAATGCCGCCAAGCATCGAGGAATTGAAAGTAAGATTGCATCGCAGGGGAACCGATTCGGAAGAAAGAATTAAAAAACGGATGGAACGTCTTAAGACCGAACTGGCTTACAAAGATCGCTTTGATTATGTTGTGGTGAATGATAATATAAACGATGCCACGGAAAAATTAATTTCAATTATCAACTCGCAAACAAAACAAAAGGAGTGCTGAATGGGACTTGAACCGATTTCAGTAAGAAAATTAGAGGAACAAACCGAAGATATTTATGAAGCGGTTGTCGTTATGTCAATACGGGCAAGACAAATATTGCGGGACCGTATGGTGGAGGCGGCGATGAAGGGAACGCGTGAAGAAGATTTTGGAGTGTTCGATCATGTACCTGAGATTGATCCCGAAGATTATCAGGAATTAGAAAAACCGACCACCATTGCCGTAAGGGAATTCCTGAACGGTGAATTAACCTGGCACAGGGCTGCCGAAGAGGAGACCGAATAGCGGCTGATGGCAGTTACGTCCCATGACCTTATTCGCCGTTACCTCGAACAAACACAATCATTATATGGCAAAGAACTATTTATTCACACGGTCGTGAACGAAACAGGTGAGCAAAATGGGGAGGACCGGGCTCAATTATTAGCTGAGTATAAACAGGAAATCAGCGCTTGTCTTAAATGTCCGTTGGGTGAAACGAGGAAAAACTTCGTTTTCGGTGTAGGGGACCCCAATGCCCGGCTGATGTTGGTCGGCGAAGCTCCCGGAGCGGAAGAGGACCGCCTGGGGGAACCTTTTGTTGGACGGGCCGGAAAATTACTGGATAAAATATTGGCTGCCATCAAGCGTAGCCGGACAAAAGATGTATTTATTTGCAACGTATTAAAATGTCGTCCGCCAAACAATCGTGATCCTTTGCCATCGGAAGTTGAATTGTGTGAGCCCTATCTGATCCACCAGATCGAAGTCATCAAACCACGTTTAATAGTGGCCTTAGGGAGAATTGCCGGAAAGACGCTTTTAAAACAGGAATTAATGTTAAAGGAAATGCGTGGGAAATTGCATGATTATCAGGGAATCCCCCTGATCGTAACCTATCATCCGGCGGCGTTATTACGGAACCAGGCTTTGAAATATCCGGCCTGGGAAGATTTTAAATGGGTTCAATCCATTCTGGAAGGGAAGAGCTAAACTTGGCCCGAAACGACGAAAGAATATCGATATCGGTACAACCGCAATCGCTTGAGGCCGAACAGGCGGTGTTGGGCAGTATGTTAACCAGCAAGGAAGCGGTCAGTAAGGCGATGCAATGGGTTGGCCCCAATCATTTCTATAAAAGCGCTCACAGTAAAATATTTTCCACCATGGTTGCGCTTTTTAACGAAGGTGAACCAATCGACACAATTTCCGTCATCGATCGCTTGCGGAAAAATAAGGAATTGGAAGCCGTGGGGGGCGCTTATTACATCACCGGTTTAATGGAAACCGTTCCCACGGTAGCAAATATTGAGGGCTACGCCAAGATTGTGTTGGAAAAAGCCCTGCTTCGGCAATTGATTCTTTTAGCCCATGACCTGTCAAAGGAAGCCTACGATGACCGTCAATCCGTCGATGAAATCCTGGATTCGGCGGAACAAGCGATCTTTAATATTACTCAACACCGGCTGAAGGGTGGATT
>JAADGP010000047.1 GCA_013152315.1 FCB group bacterium | reverse complement strand
ACGAAGGTCCCAAAGGAAATCGCGAAGTGGATTTCATCAAACTTCGTCGCCTGCTGGCGGAAGGCCATCCCTGGGATGACGAATTGATTGAAGCCATCCTACCAAAATAAGGAATGGACATGAACGTCCTTGGGGAGAAGGAATCCTTGCGGTGAAGAAAAGTACGGTCTACAGGTTAGGGGGAAAGATCCAAGAACCAAACTCCAAGAACCAAGAGCCAAATTCCAAGAGCCAAAAACCGTACCGTGGAACAGCAATAACCTTGGAGTTTGGTTCTTGGAAGTTGGACCTTGGGTCTTGGGGAGGAAATTTTATGAGTGACAAATTAACTGTTCAATCTTTGCACGACGATCAGATGGTCCGCCTGACGCTGAACGCGCCCACCGGAAACATTCTGGACAAGGAAATGATAACGGACCTGCTGCAAACGGCCCTGGAAAAATTACGCTTTCAGCCCAGGGTAAAACTGATCCAGATAACGGGAGCCGGGGACCACTTTTCCTTCGGTGCCAGCGTCCAGGAACATACCAAAAATCAGGTCGCTGACATGTTGGCTCAATTTCACCAACTTTTTTATACCCTCGCCGACTTGAATATCCCCACCGCCGCGCTGGTATCCGGTCATTGTCTGGGTGGTGGAATGGAATTGACACTCATGTGCAATTTCCTGTTCGCCGACAAATCCGCCCGTTTCGGGCAACCGGAAATAAACCTGGGAATCTTTGCCCCGGCGGCTTCCCTGTTGTTGCCTTTCAAAATCGGACGGACCCGGGCGGAGGACATTCTCCTGACCGGCCGCCTGTTAACGGCCGAAGAAGCCGACGAATTCGGATTACTGACCAAACTCTTTGAAGACCAGGAAACAATGCATTTTGAAGTGGAAACCTGGGCCAAGAAACACCTTTTCCCGAAAAGCGCCGCTGCTTTACGCTTCGGCGTTCAAGCCGCCCGCCTGCAATTCAACCGGACGTTGCGCGAGCGACTTAAAGCCCTGGAGAACCTTTATGTCGATGACCTTGTGGAAACCCATGACGCAACCGAAGGAATTTCCGCTTTCCTGGAAAGACGAATACCGAAGTGGGAAAATTGCTGATGTTCAATATTACCAAAATCGGCATTGTTGGCGCCGGTACGATGGGAGCGGCCCTGGCACAAAAATTTTCCCGGGAGGGCTTCCCGGTTGTCCTGGTTGACCGGGAAAAATCATTCCTCGACCGCGGCCTGGCGGCCATTCGCGAAACCCTTACGGAAGGCATCGACCGAAAATTGTTCACCCCGGATCAAGCGGAAGCCATCCTCGCGCGGATTACACCTGTTACCGACTATGACGCGTTGCGCGATTGTCAACTGGTTGTTGAAGCCGTCTTCGAAGACCTGCAGGTAAAACATTCCGTCTTCCGGAAGCTGAGCGAGGTCGTACCGGCAACAGCCATTATTGCTACAAACACATCATCATTTTCAGTAACCGAATGCGCTGCGGCGGTATCTCATCCGCAACGGTTCATCGGTCTCCACTTCTTTTACCACGCGGCCAAGAACCGCCTGGTGGAAATCGTCCGCGGCCGCGATACCAGTGACGACACCTTTCAAACCATGTTGCTTTTCATGCAACGTTGCGGAAAGGATCCGATCGTCTGTCGCGACGCCCCGGGATTCGTGGTAAATCGCTTCTTTGTTCCCTGGCTTAACGAAGCGGTGCGGATTCTGGAAACAGGACGGGCCGAAACGGGCACAATCGATGCCGTCTGCCGTAAAACCTTCGGTTGCGGCATGGGACCTTTCGCCCTGATGAATGCCACCGGCGTCCCTATCGCTTTCCACGCCCAGAAAACCCTGGCCGAAGCCTACGGCGCTTTTTACGAACCGGCCGCAATGCTGCGCCACCAGGTTACGCAAAATCAACCCTGGGAAATCTCCGAAACCGATACCGTGGATCCCGCCTTGTTTACCTGGATCAGTGAGCGAATGTTGGGGGAAGTGTTTTTTGTTTGCGGACAATTGTTGGATGAACAGGTTTGCTCGGCGGGGGACATAAACCGCGGGGCGCGCATCGGCCTCCGCTGGCGAAAGGGGCCATTGGATCTGTTCCACAGGTATGGACCGGATAAGGTACGGCAATTGGTTCGGAATTTCGTTTCCGATCGGATTCCTCATTCCCTTACGAAAAACGCCTGGCGGCCCGACTACATCGCTACCGACCGACACGGGTCCACAACCACCATTACCCTGAACCGGCCGGAGGACCTCAATGCCTTGAATCCTACCGTCGCCCGGCAACTTAATGCGGCGTTCGAAACGGCAAACCGTTCCGAAGCAACCGAAACCATTATTATTACCGGACGCGGGAAAGCCTTCATGGCCGGGGCCGATATCAAGTTCTTCGTTGACCATATCAAAAACGGCACTATTCCGGAAATTCTCGCTTTTACCAAATATGCTCAGGAATTGTTGCAACGGATCGATGATTCATCCAAAACCATTGTGGCGGTTATTAACGGTTTGGCCCTGGGAGGGGGACTGGAATTGGCCCTCGCGGCCGACAGGATTGTCGCCTTTGAAAAAGCGATTTTGGCCTTTCCCGAAACCGGGATCGGGATTTACCCCGGACTGGGCGGCACGCAAAGAACGGTCAAGCGTATCGGCCCGGGGCTTACCAAATATTTAATTTACACCGGGAATTTCATCAGCGCCCGGGAGGCGCTGGATATTGGTCTTGTAGATCATCCGATCGATTGGGAATCCTTCGAGGCGCTCTGTGCAGGACGGATCCCGCCGAAACCGGAACGGCATGAATTGCCGGAAAAATGGCGTTTAATCGCGGATCGCGGACTTTTTTAACACCTACGGGGTCGAGCAACTGCTGGATGGACAGTTTGTCCCCGACGATCATTTTAACACGGACCGGATATCGAAACTTATCGACAGAATTCGCAGGAAAGCTCCCCTGGCTTTAAAAACAGCGGAAGAGCTGATTAACCGGCAAGCCGGACCGGTGTCGGAACTGGAAAAACTGGAAGAAATTTTTTCCACCCGGGATGCCTTGATCGGCTTGCAAAGTGTCGGCGGACCGCCGCCCCATTTCACGGGAAGCTGATTACCGATGACAGCCAATCCACATCGTTTCGAAAATAAGATTGCCGTTGTTACCGGCGGTGTTCGGGGAATCGGCGCCGCCATCGTCCGGCGTTTTTTAACGGAAGGAGCCGTTGTCCATGTCCTGGATCTCAATCAACCCGGTCCTGATGAGTTCGGGGCCGGGGACAGCGTAATTTTTCACTCCGGTGATGTTTCCGACGGACAACAGGTAGACACCTTTTTCAAAGACGTTATCCGGGATCACGGACGGGTCGATATTTTGGTCAACAACGCCGGGATTGTCCGGGACCATGTAATCTGGAAAATGTCCGAACGGGATTTTGATGACGTCATTGCCGTTAATTTGAAAGGAGCCTGGCTGATGTGTCGGGCCGCCGCACCGCTCCTGCGGAAACAGAATTCCGGGCGGATTGTCAATATCGCTTCCCGGGCCTGGCTGGGGAATTTCGGCCAGTCCAATTATTCCGCTTCCAAGGGCGGCCTTATCAGCCTTACCCGCGTCCTGGCCCTGGAATTGGCCCGGTACAATGTAACCGTGAACGCGGTAGCTCCCGGTCTCATTGACACGCCTTTGACCCGGGGACTGGGAGAAACGATTTTCCAGAAACTGGTAGCCGCCCAGCCGGGGAAGAAACCGGGGACGGTGGATGATGTGGCCGCCGCGGTGCTGTTCCTGGCTTCCGATGAAGCGCGATTCATCAACGGCCAGGTGCTCCATGTGGATGGCGGAAAAAGCATCGGGGCAACCGTGGTTTGACAATTATGGTCAAGACCCAAGAACCAAGAACCAAGAGCCAAGGATGTCGGAATAATTTTGTATCTTGGAGTTTGGATCTTGGTTCTTGGGTCTTTCAATGTGTACTAATTAAGGGATTACTAAAACTCTAATGGAAATAAGCGACCCTACTTATCAACCGGTATTCCTCATCGATGGTTGCCGTTCCCCGATCGGGAAAGGTCACCCGGAGAAAGGAATCTACCGGGGTCTGCGGGCCGACGAACTGGTAGTGCAAATACTGAAAGCGCTCCTGGATCGGACCGGTGTCGATCCTTTGCGTATCGACGACTTTTTCCTGGGATGCGTGGGACAGCACCGGGAGCAGGGGAAGAACCTGGCCCGCCTGGTATTGCTGCTGGCCGGCTTACCCGATTCCATACCGGGGGTTACCATCAACCGCCTGTGCGCTTCCAGCCTGACGGCCCTGCAGTTTGCAGCCGACAGTATTCGCAGCGGAACCAACCAACTGGTCCTGGTGGGTGGGGTGGAACACATGGGACACGTTCCCATGACATGACTGCCGCGCTGGATTATCACCCGCACCTGTTCCGGGGCTATGAATTCCCCTGGAACGATATGGGCCTGACCGCCGAAAAGTTGAGCGCGGAATTCAACATCACCCGCCGGGAACAGGACGCGTACACGTTGCAAAGCAATCAGCGTTATTTCCGCGCCCGGGAAACCGGGTTTTTCAATCGGGAAATCGTTCCCGTCACATTACCAAACGGTACCCGGGTTATTGAAGATCAGGAACCACGCCTTTCTTCCCCGGAAACCCTTGGTCAACTGCGTCCGGTGTTTAAAAAAGAGGGGACCGTAACGGCGGCCAACAGTTCCGGTGTATCCGACGGATGCTCCCTGGCCCTGGTCGCCGGTGCGAAGGAGACGGAAGAACTCGGTCGTGAACCGTTGGCCGAAATCAAAGCAACCGTAACCATCGGATTGGACCCGACGCGAATGGGGCTGGGCCCCGTCCCGGCAATCCGAAAGTTGCTGCGTCGAACCAACCTTACAATGGACGATATTGACTTATTCGAAATTAACGAAGCCTTCGCGGTGCAGGTATTGGCCTGTCAGAAAGAATTGAAACTGGACTCCGACCGCCTGAATACCCACGGTGGGGCCGTGGCCCTGGGGCACCCGTTGGGCATGTCCGGACTACGATTGGCGGTTACCCTGGCTCACAGTCTTGCCGAAAGAAATCTTACCCGTGGCATCGCCGCGTTGTGCGTAGGGCACGGCCAGGGGGTGGCAATGCTGTTGGAACGTAGCTCGTGAAACGTGATGCGTGAAAATCAATATCCTGGGGGATTGATTGGAACCGAGGGTTTGATATGCCGGTGCTGAGATTCACTGTTAACGGTGTGCCGCGGGAATTGGTAGTGGATTCCTGCGAGACCCTGGTGTACACCTTGCGGGAACGGTTGCATCTTACGGGAACCAAAATCGGTTGTGAACAAGGCGCCTGCGGTGCCTGTACGGTGCTCATGGACGGAAAACCGGTGCTTGGTTGCCTGACCCCGGCGCTGCGCTGCCAGGGAAAGGAAATTACCACGATCGAAGGAGTTGCCGAAAACACCCATCTTCACCCGGTACAGGAACAATTAGTGCGGGCGGGCGCAATCCAGTGCGGATATTGCACTCCCGGCGTGGTGATGACAGCAATTGCTTTTTTGAAAGAAAACCCGGATCCCGACGAAACCGAAATCCGGGAAGCCCTGTCCGGAAATTTGTGCCGCTGTACCGGTTACACGAAAATCATCAAGGCCATTCAACGGGCTGCGGAGGAGTTGCGGTCATGAGCAAAGTAATCGGCAAAGGAACGCCTTCTATTGACGCCCGCCGGAAAGTAACGGGTCAGGCTTTATTTACCGACGATTACCACTTTCCGAACATGTTGTACGTTAAATTTTTACGCAGTCCCCACGCCCACGCCCGCATTCTATCCATCGACACCTCAA
>JAADGP010000125.1 GCA_013152315.1 FCB group bacterium | reverse complement strand
TATCCACGGCGGTGATATAATAATAGTAAGTAGTGTCGTTTTGGACATTGTTATCCACATAAAAGGTGTCCGGCGGAGCAGAGGCAGTTGCCATAACGCTATCCAACAGGTTAATATTCCAGGTTGTGTTTCCACGGTAAATGTTATACTTGGCCAAAGTGGCATAATCAACTTTATTCCATTTAAGGGTAACTTTACTGTTACCCGGGGTGGCCGTAAGGTTTTGGGGGACAGACGGAATCTGAGCAAAAAGTGGTAAGGAAAAGAGAAGAAAGAGTAAAACAAATTTCAGGGTTTGCCGAAAATGGGAAATTACTCCGGCATGGTATTCTTCTTTTTTCAAATTTCCTGAACAATTATTATCCATGTAACTCATATAACCCTCTATAGGTTGAAATTTTTCTTTTTTATTGTGCTTTCCTCATAAACACGTCGTCATGCGGTTTAAAATGCCGCTCTCTGATAATATTGCTCCTGCAATACCAAAATTTTTAATATGCTTCTTTAGTGTTGCGGTTATTTCTTTCTCATTCATCACTTTTGAGTCCCCATGGTTTTCCACCGGATAAGAGGACAACCTTTACACTTTGGTAAAGTCGCAGACGGTCGTGATTATTACCAACCTTTATGGCAACTGTGGTGGTTCCGGCAACACGGCCGGGGCTTGTTCGGCGTTCAACAAGTAGTAATAGGCGCCGCCGCCGGCTGCCGCCAGACCCAATACGGTCCACAGGAACCAACCGCCGCCTTTCTTTTCCGTAACTTTGGCTTCCGTAATCGGCATACCGGCTTTTTGCCGGGCTAACAATTCCTTGGGGGGAGGCAGATCGACCAATTCCCAGGCCAAAATTTCAATTTCGGTGATTAACCCGTCCACTTCACCACGGTAGGTTTTGCTCACGGTCTTAACCAGGGCGCCGGTTTCCACCGAAAACATTTTGGCATCGATGGTGTAACTGTTGCCGATTTTACCAAAAGAGCCCGAGATCATATTTTGAACTCCCAGCAAAGCTCCCACTTCAGCCGCACATTCCGATGTGGTACAACCGGACTGCTGAAAGCCTTGTTCTTCCAGTATCTCGGTCATCTGATTGCGTTCCACCAGAATAACAGCGTTGGTGTTGGCCAATTCCGAACTGAGTCGATCGGTCAGGGTTTGAGCTTCCATTTGAGAAATTCCGCGCCCCTCGAAATCCAATACGGCCACTGTCATTTTACCTTCTTTCAACATAGCCTTGGTTTTTTCATTCTGGGCGGAATGGGTATCGGTGTCCTGGGCTGTTAACGGAATTACCGGTGTGAGAAATATCACAACTAAACTCATTATGATTTTCAACTTACGTTGATAGTTTGTTTTATTCATAGTTGACTCAATGTTAATAATTCCTGGCGCAAATTTTTGTGCGCGGGAACACGTTGTTATCTTCACGAGACGTGGCGCACATTACTGTAACGGTAATTAACCTGATTAAATTTTTCAGGTTTAATTATTTTTTTACGATCGGTCAATCGCAAAGAATTGTGGTTTGTTCTTAATTCCGGCGTTACTCCTCCGCCAACAATTTATCAATCATGGCCGATAACTCGCCCTCAAAATCTTCCCCCTCATGAAATCCCTGTTTGGTCATGCGAATGGTTTGATATTTGTCAATGATAAACAGCCGGGGTAAGGTTTTTGCCCCGTATCGTTCTTTGGCCACACCCCGATTATCATTAAGGATCGGAATCATTACGCCCTTACTCCTTAAAAACGGCCCGGCTACGGGAGAATTCTCATACCCGGGATTGTTCCTGGTCGCTTCGGTGATATCCACCAGGAAAAATTTCACGTTCTTGCCCTGATATTTCTCGTACAGGTTCTGCAGGTAGGGAAGCTCCTTCATACAGGGCTTACACCAGGTGGCAAAGAAACTTAATACGACCACGTGCCGTACGGGCTGAGTTTTGAAGCGCCGCAATCTTTTCCCGCGTTCAACCGTCCAGTTTTTAAGAAACTCGAATTTCCCCGGCGCGTACATAAGCGCCCACGAAGGCGCCAAATCACCCGGTTTTAAAACCACGCCCTCACTGCCATTGGTGTCCGGCACCGCTACTTCGGTCTTCTGCGCCATGGCGAAGGTTGACAGCCAAATCAAAACAAAAGCTAAACCTATCCTTTTCATAATCTCAATAATTCCTCTTTATTAACGGTTTCTTTCCCAGTCAATCCAATAATATCAACACCCGGCAATCGCGTAAGACACCGTAAGAGGCATCGGCCGACTTGATTTTCATGGCATCGGCATTGGCGATGACCACATCCGTCTTGTTGGCGCCGCTGACGGAAACGGCCTTTACTATCAGGGGGTTTCCCTTAACGCGCACATCCTTTTGCGCCGCTTCCAAGGATTTGGAATATCCGGCTACACCGTTGGTAATAGCATATTCCCGCGTATAAGTACCCGGTCCGTAGACCACGCCGCTGATCCAGCAATCTCGGCGCCAACGCCGGCCGGACACCCAGACCGCGGGCATCAACAATAATCCCGGTAAAAGCGGACGTCGTGGCCGCCGGGGGTGTTACCGACGGAGCCGGTGGTGCAGGAGAAGTGGCGCTGAAACCTTCCGTGGGCATAACAATCTCCGAAATTCCGCTTAAGGAAACCGCCATGGTGACTTCCACGGAAGTATCGCTGAGATAACGCACGTCGCCGACCTGGTAGGCGCCGCGGATCAGTCCGGAAACTTTTTCCTTTACCACTTCGTCCGCCATTCGATTCCGCATGGTGGTTTCACTGGTAAGCGTGATCCCGTTTACCAGTTCAATTAACTGCCGGCGGGCGTCCACTTTCGCGGCGCGAATGGCCATGGCCCGTGCCTGCCCGGCATTCACTGCATATTCAGGAATGGAACCGATCCCGGTAGCGGTTACAATTCCCTGGGAATAATTGATCGCTCCGTTATCGGTCTCTTCAATTACCGCCCCCGGAATCACACCGTAGCCATACTGACTGTAAACAATACTCAATAACAGAAAAAATAAAATTGAAATCCTTTTCATTGGCTTCTCCCTTCTGATTGCATGTGTATATTATTAATATCGGTCATATCCCGAAAAAATCAAGTCCCGGAACTGCGATGTATGAAAAAATTTCTTTTTAACCCTGATCATATCCCCCATTGTTTCAACCAGGTTTTTCCCATTCGTTTTCATACCACGCGGATCATTCCACAATTTCGGCCGTGATCCGGTTACCGCTCAGGCCCGTTATCTTGAAATTGAATCCTTCCGGAGCCGTGCGGGACAAGCCCATAGCAAGGCCCTGGGCCTTACCTTCAAATTCGACTTCGTATTCCGCTACTCCATCGTTCAGACTTTTGGCATAGGCATTCCGGATCCCGGGTACCGTTTGCGCTTTCAGGAAAGATTCAAACATCATGTATGAACCAAAATCGGCATTTTTCAAAACAATGTAAACCTTGATGAAGTTGGCTTGCTCGGAGCTCCATTTCTGGATAAGCTGTTTGATGATTTCGCGTCCCAAAATTTCAACCGCTTCATTTACGGCATTGATACCGGCGGTAGAGGCCGAAATATGGGGTTTTTTGCCATGCGCGGATGCCACGGCCAATATTTCGCCGGTATCGGAACGAACGATTTTGGCGCTGATATCGGCCTGCCCCGAATACATGTTATAAAATTTTCCGCCCGAAGATATTTTCGCGGTGCCGATAACAATAATTTCGGAACCCAACTGGCTGGCAATCCGGGCCGCCGCCGCCACGTTGCCGGCCAACGCTTCGCTGTAATCCGGTTCGCCCTTAAGCGCCGAAACCAATTGCCGGTCCACCACATCAAACCCCTTGTTGTAAAACATGCTTAATAATTTTGTTTCGGCAAAATCGGTGGGGGTATTGTCAATTAAATTTTCCTCCCTGATCAGAAAGGTAATCCGCGGCCGATTCATGCTGTTCAACAAGGTCTGCAGGGCAACTTCATCCTGAATAATCTGGTCCAGTATCTGGGTTACTTCGGCCTCGATTGTCACTTCCCATAACCCGTCGGGCCCCTGCTTTTCGCTGACCACTTTGAACTTCTTGACAAAACCCTGAGCCTTGGAATAAATATTGTCCGAAAACACCGCCGCGTTCTTCACCACTGTTTCCGAAGCAATTACGGCCCCGAGCCCCTTTTCCACGGCATCCCTTTTGGCGTTCTCGATTGCCGCGTCCCTGTTGAGCCCCATCCCCTCCCCGGTAACAATCTGCGGCTGGGCAAATAGACTTCCACACAGGACAATTACCAAAACAAATATGATTTTTTCTATATTTCGCACAACTTTTCCTCTATCATCACTTATCCAGTTTAGCAATATAAATTATTTATTACATTCCCACAATGCAATGATAAAGGAAAATTTTGTGACCTGTATCAAAATTGCAACCGGAAGGTTTTATTTCACCAATTTTACTCCTATATTTGTGCAATGATTTATTTAACAAGGAATGTGTCATGAAACAGCTTAACCATTCAACATTGTTCATTTTGTTACTGGCGGTTTTCTTCGGCTGCAGCCAGAAGCCGCAAAGCGATGTCGATACTCCGGCCTACCATTATTCCGCCGGTATGCGTGCCATCGACAACGGGGATTACAACTCGGCTCTTAAGTCTTTCCAGCGGTCGGTTGATCTTGACCGCAAATTCGCCCTGGGTTACGGTGGACTGGCTCTTGCCAATGCCTACCTTGGCAATACTCGCGAAGCAAAGAACCTGGTGGATAAAGCCGTTAGCAAGGGTTCCAAGGATCCGGATGTTCTTGCCCTGGGGGCACGAGTCTGGATCACGCTGCGCCCAACGGAAAAGAAATGGTTCAAACGAGCGGAAAAGCTGCTGGAAAAAGCGCTGAAAAAGAAAAAGAACCATGAGGCTTCCCTCTACTATTTCGGTTTGGCACACCTTTATAATTATGATTTCGCAG
>JAADGP010000078.1 GCA_013152315.1 FCB group bacterium | reverse complement strand
AAAAACAGGTACATGTCAAAAAATATCAAAATAGCGGTCGTTCAATTCCCCGGCTCCAACACCGAACGGGAAACCGTCCTGGCAATCAGACGGGCGGAAATGGAACCGGTGGAGTTTCTCTGGAACGAGTCCTATGAAAAGCTGGAGGCTTGTGACGGTTACATTATCGTGGGAGGGTTTTCCTACGAGGATCGTTCCCGGGCCGGAGTAATTGCTTCCCTCGATCCGGTGATGCGGGTGATCCGTCGCGCCAGCGAAGCGGGGAAACCGGTCCTTGGTATCTGCAACGGCGCCCAGATCCTGGTTGAGTCGGGGCTGGTACCGGGACTGAAGGATTACCGGATCGGCATGGCGTTAACAAACAACAAACGGACGCGGGACGGTCATGTGCTGGGCACGGGATATTATAACGCCTGGGCGAACCTGCAGCTTTCCGTTCCGGCCAATCGCACCGCTTTTACTCAGGACCTGGAAGTCGGAGAACGCATAACGATTCCCTTTGCCCACGCCGAAGGACGCTTCCTTGTGCCGGAACCATTGCTGGAGGAGTTGAAGAACAATCATCAGACCGTTTTTCGCTATTGTGACCAACAGGGCAATATTCTGCCGGAATTCCCGGTTAATCCCAACGGCTCGGTTTACAATCTGGCGGCCGTGTGCAATCCGACCGGGAATGTCATGGCCATGATGCCCCACCCGGAACGAACAACCAATGGGGATGTAATTTTCACCTCCATGCGCAAATACATTCTTGAACGACCGACGCTTTCCGGCCACACGTCGCTTGTTTATCAACCGGAATCGTATTCCATCACACCCTATCAACCAACCGAAGGCGCTTTTCAATGGTTGATTGATCTTATCATTACCGACAACGAGGCCATATCGGTGCAAAACGCCTTAAACCAGCTCGGTATTCCGGCCACCCTTTCGCGCCAGACCCATTGGGAAATAACCGCTGACACGCCGGACATCGACACATTGAAGAGACAATTGGCCGAATCAGGAGAACTGTTTAATTCCAACAAGGAAACAATTACTTCCTTTTCCGTTAAACCGAATACCGGGAGTTTTTTAGTCCGGCATAAAGAGGACCTGGTGGGACGACAAAAACTGGAAGTGCTCCGTGATCGTTTCGGGATAACCGGAATACGAAAAATTCGCAAAGGCGTACTTTGGAACATTGCCGTTGAAGGTGATAATTTTGAACCTGTTATAAAGCAGGTTTTGAACACACACATCTTATTTAATCCGTTTTCACATGACTGCTATCAATACAAATAAAGATTACACCGCCCGCATTTACAGCGAGCTGAATAATTGTCTGACCGAAACCGATTTGCCGATCGGTAAAAAACATTCCGGGAAGGTACGCGACAGCTACGATCTCGGGGACAAGCTGGTGCTGATAACCACCGATCGCCAGAGCGCGTTCGATCGCATTCTGGCCGCCATCCCGTTTAAGGGACAGGTGTTGAACCTGACCAGCGCCTGGTGGTTTGAACAAACCCGGCATATCGTCAAAAACCACGTAATCAGCGTGCCCGATCCCAACATTACCATTGCCAAAAAATGCGCGGTTTTTCCGATTGAATTTGTCGTCCGGGGATACATCACCGGCTCAACCAGCACTTCCTTGTGGACCGTCTACAACAACGGTTCCCGCAACTACTGCGGGAATCCCCTGCCGGACGGGTTGCGGAAGAACCAGAAACTGGAGCGTCCCCTCCTCACGCCCACCACAAAGGACAAGGATCACGATCGGCCGATCAGCCCCGAGGAAATCCTGGCCGAGGGATGGATGACTCCTGAAGACTGGGAAGCCGCCAGTGACATCGCGTTAAAATTATTCTCCTTCGGACAGGAAACGGCCCGCCGACACGGGTTAATTCTGGTGGATACCAAATACGAACTGGGCAAGGATCAGGACGGGAACATCCTGCTTATTGACGAAATCCACACCCCGGATTCCAGTCGTTACTGGATTGCCGACAGTTACGAAGCGCGGTTCAACAGTGGTCAGGAACCGGAAAACATCGACAAGGAGTTCCTGCGTTTGTGGTTCGTGGATCACTGTGATCCCTACAACGATCCCGAATTGCCGCCCGCACCGGATGAACTGGTGGTGGAATTATCAAAACGCTACCTGTTGCTTTATGAAACCATAACCGGAAACGCTTTTCCGTTCCCGGAGGCCTCGGAATCGGTTCACGAACGGATACTTAAAAACCTGGGAGATTTGTTATGAAAGTTGTGATCATTATGGGTTCTGCAGCCGATCAGGACCATGCCCTCAAAATCACAACGGCATTGGATTCTTTCAACATCCCGTGGGAACAACATGTGGCCTCCGCTCATAAAAACCCGCGCGAGGTTCTCGCGATACTGGATGCCAACAAAGAAGAAAAAACGCTGGTTTATGTCACGATTGCCGGTCGTTCCAACACGCGCTTTCCGGTTTCGTCGCCGCCAATTCCGAATTTCCCACGCTGGCCTGTCCCCCTTTCAAAGACAAAATCGATATGATGGTGAACATTCAATCGACGTTGCAAATGCCCAGCAACACCCCCGTGCTCACGATCCTAGACCCGGGAAACTGTGCCCTGGCCGTCAAACGAATTTTAGGGGTTTAAACACCACGGAGACACAGAGATAATGAGAAATTTAATTTTTAAAGAAAAAGAACTAACCGGTAAGATAATATCCTGCGCGATTGAAGTACATCGGATTTTAGGACCGGGGTTGTTGGAATCAATATACGAAAAATGTTTTTGTCATGAGCTCCGACTCGCCGCATTGACTTTTAACAGACAGGTTGCTCTGCCGATAAAATATAAAGGGTTAACATTTAATGATGGATATCGTATTGACGTTGTAGTTGAAAACAAAGTTGTTGTAGAGCTGAAAGCCGTTGATAAATTGCTTCCTATTCATGAAGCTCAACTTCTAACATACATGAAAATATCCGGTATATCGATCGGATTGTTATTCAATTTTAATGAACCAGTATTAAAAAATGGTATTATCAGAAGAGTTTTATAACCAATCTCTCCGTTTCTCCGTGCCTCTGTGGTGAATATATTAAAAAATATATCTCCTTTGGACGGGCGGTACCGGAAGGACGTTCTGGAGCTGGCGTTGTTCTTTTCCGAAGAAGCCCTGGTCAAGTACCGGATTCGGGTGGAAATTGAATACCTGAT
>JAADGP010000009.1 GCA_013152315.1 FCB group bacterium | reverse complement strand
TCCGATAAAAAGAAATTCCGGAATCGAGACATGGTTACCGTCAAATCGGGCAACAGTTTTTCTTCCTGGAAATTGGTTCCTTACCTGGCGGATGAAATCTTCTATGACCTGGAAGAAAAGGAACTCAACAAAAACCGCTTTTATCTGGGAGTGGAATCCAGGAAAATCGGGTTTGTTAAACCGGCCATTTACCTTATGCGGCAGTCCTCATTGAAAAATGACAAATGGACGTATTTCGACGTCCTGGGCGTTAAGTTTTCCTTTTAAGAAACGTGAAACGTGATGCGTGATGCGTGAAACGTGTCGGAGCGGAGCGGAAACCCCGATGAAGCGCAGCGAATGTCGGGAAAACGTTAGGCGTGAAACGTGAATAGTGAAATGTGATTCCTTCTTAATTGAAGGGATTAATGTCAGGAGACAATTTGGTTTTTTCTTCGCGAGGAAGAGTAAATTGATTGATTGAAAAATTTTGATTCAATTTCAAGTAGCGCTAACTTTTTTTCAGCATATAAAAAAAGCCCTTTCATGGTAATTGAAAGGGCTTTTTAACAGGAGCTTAGTGGAAATTTATTTTGCTTCTTCCAGCAAGTCCGCCAACGACCGGCTCAAATCAAATTTGAACTTTTCCACCTGAATAGCAGGTTCATGCCACACACCGTAATCACCGGCCATGATCAATTTCTGGATGTAACTCTGAGTTAAGGCATCGGTAGTGACATTGTCATACCAGCGAATATCGATTTTGGCACTATTGGTGCAAATGGCGCCCAGCAATGATGCCAGATAGGTTTGCCGGTTTTCGGTATCGGTATTGATTTTGCAGAATCCGGCTTCGATGAGTCCCTGAATCTGATCCCAGTCGGTCCCGACAAAATCGAGCCACTTCTGCTTGGCCCCGGACGGGTCACCCAACTTTTCAATCTGCGATACCGCGTATTCCACGACATTCGGATAAAGGGTGGATGCTCCATGGGCAACAAAGACGATTTCATCGTTAATTTCGTTGGCAATACTCAGAAGTTTATGCGCCAGGGGAATATTGAGCTTAACCTTGTCGCCCGGTTTCCCCTTATTCGGTCCATGTTTCGTTCCGATGGTGGGAGCCAACATAAGGACGCCTGTTTCCTTCAGGAACCGGTCCAATTCTTCGGGATTTGTGTACGTCGAAAATTCCGATTGCGTATCTTCGTCTTCCACACCGGCCAGGACACCCAGTTCACCTTCGACGGATAATCCAACGGGATGCGCCATGTCCACGACTTCCCGGGTAAATTCGATATTCTTTTCCAGGGGCATGCCCAGACCTGTGGATTTATCGGTTGAATTATCGGCCATCACGCTGGTAAGGCGCTGAACAGCGGCCTGGACCACTTTCCGTCCCTTGTCGGTGACATAGTCACCGTGGTCTAAGTGCGTTGCTACTTTAACACTGGAATTTTTCGCCTTTTTTATTATGTAGTCGACGGCTACATCCAAGCCGAATACCGGGTCACCGCTGCCAAAATGTTTTAGGGCAGAATTGGAAAAGGCCAGTAGACCGGAAGACCCCAATAATTCAAAGGCCTTAAAAGCGGCGTTAATACCCTGAAACGTGGTAACGTTGAAAGCCGGAACGGCATAGCGCTTTCCGGTGGTATTGCCTTTTTCACCGTTTTTAGCTTTTAATATTAAGGCGTGAGCTGTGGTCATGTTATCCGGAAATATTCGATCGGTGTTAAGTTTCGGAGGTGTTTTTGTCATAAAAGATTCCTTTCTAATGCGAAGTCACTATCTTATGCTGATTATAACTATCTTTTTTATTAATTCATTTTCCCTTTGGGTTGACCTATATCATCCAGGAGTTCCTCGAACCAGGTCTGATGAATGTCAAACGGTTTTCCACCTTTGATCCGTGGAAAATCAATCAGGGTTAATTCGTTTTCTTTGTCTTCATCCAATCCCACTACGCCGTTGCGTTTTTCGAGCGCGCATTCGGCGGCAAGAAACGCGGACCGTTTAATAAGGTCCAAATCCCTGGTGTTGGGAGCTGCCGAGCGGGCGAAATAACCACTTTTCTGGACCAGTACTTTCTCCGCTTCCAATTTGTCAGCGAATTGTTTGGCAAACCATTCTCCGGGATTAATCAGATCCAGTTTCACGTGTCCGAACGCATCCCGCGGGACAGTTTCACCGCGACTTTCCATCTCGGCCACAATAGTTTCAATTCCGGCTCCTTCGCTCAGGAAGATATTCACGCCGTCCTTGACATCCATTCGCTCTTTCAGGCGATCGATTTCCGACTGTAAATCCATTCCCATTTCCGGAATGTATATTGCATCCACATCCCACCGGTCCTTGCTGATTAATATCTCCGGCAGAAACTCTTTCTGTTCCAACCGTTCCCGGTAATATTTGGCGGTTGCCGCGGTAAGCCAACCACAATGGCGTCCCATCACCTCATGCACAAGCAACTGACGCATACTGGTCGTATTCTCATTGGCGATATTCTCGAAGAAAATGGCCCCCTGCTCGGCTGCCGTCCAGGCCCCCAGAGTTTGCCTGATGGGAAAAACATCATTATCGACGGTCTTAGGCAGACCGACGACCGTTAGATCATATTGGTGATCGGCCAGATATTTGGACAGTTCCGCCGCCATGCCGTTCGTATCATCGCCCCCGATCGTATGCAAAATATCTATTTCATCCTTTGCTAATTGATCGGCCGCAACTTTCAGAGGATCTTCACCCTCCTTTATGTAGCCGCGTTTGACGCAATCCTGAACGTTGGTCAGCTTTACACGGCTGTTCCCGATCGGGCTTCCGCCAAAGCTGTATAAAATCCCAACCTTACTACGGACACTGTCCGGGATTTCTATTTTTTCTCCTAACAACAGACCCCGGTACCCATGAAGATACCCGATCAATTCAGCTTCGGGCGCCAACTTGGAATACCGCTCAATTAAGGCCCCAATTGAGGCCGACAAACAAGGTGCAATTCCACCGGAAGTTAAAAATGCTATCTTCATCAACCGTTTCCTATCTCAATTTTAGTGGGCTAAATTTAACCTGATTAGAAAGTAAATCGTAAATCATATCGTTGCAATTTTGCATAAAATGACAACGATTGATCCCACCACAACTTTTCAAAGGAGGATTATTTATGAGCGTTCCAATGTGGGCTCCTTCGGAAACAACCCTTAAACGGTCGCAAATGACAAAGTTCCGGCTCTATGTAAACGACCGATACCAGCTTGCTTTGAATAATTACCATGATTTATACACCTGGTCGATCGAAAACATCCCCGAATTCTGGGAAAGTGTCTGGGATTTTTGCGATATTCTTTCTTCTCGCCGCTTCGAATCGGTTGTTGACGACATCAGCAACATGCCCGGGGCCCGCTGGTTCGCGGGGGCCCGATTAAATTTCGCGGAGAATCTCCTGCGCTTCCGGGATGAAAAACCGGCGCTGATATTTAAAGGGGAAGGACGATCTCCACGAACCCTGACTTTCGCCGAACTTTTCCGGGAAGTGTCAAGGGTTGCCCATGCTTTGAAGCAGGAAGGTGTGGTAAAAGGCGACCGGGTGGCGGGGTTCATGCCCAATATGCCGGAAACGGTGATCGCCATGCTGGCGGCCGCTTCCCTGGGCGCCATTTGGAGTTCTTCCTCCCCGGATTTCGGGATTAAGGGTGTTCTTGACCGTTTTTCCCAGATCGAACCGAAAATATTGTTCGCCGCCGACGGGTACACGTATAACGGAAAAACATTCAATTCCCTCGATAAACTGACCGGGATCCTTCAAAAACTGCCAAGCGTCCGGAAAGTCGTTGTCGTCCCGTACACCAAAGAACGGGCTGACATTTCTTCCCTTGCCAACGGTATTCATTACCCGGATTTCGTTGCCTTTAATGACCCCCCGGAGCTTCATTTTGAACAACTTCCTTTTGACCATCCGTTGTACATCATGTATTCCTCGGGAACAACCGGTCTTCCCAAATCAATTGTGCACGGCGCGGGAGGAACCCTGATCCAGCAACTGAAGGAACTGCGTTTACACACGGACTTAACCCGGGAAGATACCATTTTCTATTTCACTACCTGTGGTTGGATGATGTGGAACTGGCTGGTTACATCGCTCGCCGTGGGGGCGACGGTGGTGCTTTACGACGGGTCTCCCTTTTACCCGGACCCGAACGCCATGTGGCAAATGGCGGAGGAACTCGGGATTACGGTTTTCGGCACCAGCGCCAAATTCATCGCCGCCAGCGAAGCGGCCGGCGTGAAACCGCGACAAACAAACAACCTTTCGAAGCTGCGGGCGATTTTATCCACCGGATCGCCATTGATGGAAGAAAGCTTCGATTATGTTTACCGGGATATTAAAAGAGATGTGTTACTGGCTTCGATATCGGGAGGGACCGACATCATTTCCTGTTTCGCCCTGGGCAACCCTGTCCTGCCGGTTTACCGCGGAGAACTGCAATGCCGGGGTTTGGGAATGAAAGTCCAGGCCTTTAATTCCGCCGGGAAACCGGTGCTCAATGAGAAGGCCGAATTGGTTTGCACGGCGGCGTTCCCGTCCATGCCCATTTATTTTTGGAACGATCCCGAAGGGAAAAAATATCAAAACGCCTATTTCAATACCTTCCCGGGAGTATGGCATCACGGCGATTACATTATGATCAATGACCATGGCGGTGTGAAAATTTTCGGGCGGAGCGATGCCACCCTGAATCCGGGCGGGGTCCGGATCGGCACCGCCGAAATCTACCGCGTCGTGGAAGCGTTCCCCGAAATTTCCGACAGCCTGGTTGTCGGACAAAAATGGAACGGTGATGAACGGGTAATTTTATTCGTAAAACCGGCGGAAGGGATCGAACTCACAACAGCACTGGTCCGAAAGTTGAAACAATCGATTCGTCAGAATTGTTCTCCCCGACACGTCCCGGCTCTGATTATTGCCGTGGCCGATATTCCGTACACAATCAACGGGAAAAAAGTTGAGTTAGCGGTTAAGAAAATCATTCACGGTGAGGAGGTTGCCAATCGCGACGCCCTGGCGAACCCGGAAGCGCTGGAATTATATAAGAATATTCCGGAATTGCAGGATAAATAAAAGGATGCCACCTTACGAAAAAGGTGGCATCCTTACCAATAATTTAACTACGGTTGATCGTAACGACCGGCAGCTCTATAATTTCCCGAGCAATCCAACCAGATCCACAACCCGGTTTGAATAGCCCCATTCATTATCGTACCAGTTCAGCGTTTTAATTAAATTATCGCCGATAACTCTGGTAAAGGGCGCATCAAATATCGAGGAGTGGGGGTTTCCGATAATATCCGTTGAGACAACCGGGAGGGTTGAATATTCCAAAATACGGGACAGCCTTTCCGAAGCGGCCGCTTCGCGAATTGCCTCATTTATCTGATTAACCGTTACATCGGTACTTAATTGAACGATGAAATCCACCACCGAACCATCGGGTACCGGGACCCGCATGGCGATCCCATCCAGTTTTCCGCTTAATTCCGGCAGAACTTTTCCCACGGCGCGTGCGGCACCGGTGGTCGTGGGGATAACATTCTCAGCCGCGGCGCGACTCCGACGCCAATCCGAGTGCGGGACATCCGCTAACCGTTGGTCGTTGGTATAGGCGTGAATCGTGTTGATTACGCCATACTCAATTCCGAAGTTATCATTAAGCACCTTGGCCATGGGCGCCAGACAATTGGTGGTACAACTGGCGTTGGAAATGATTCTATGTTCGGGTTTAAGACCATCATCGTTTACGCCAACCACCACGGTGTAATCAATCTCATCCTTAGCGGGTACGGTCAGGATTACACGTCCGGCACCGGCATCCAGATGGGGTTTGATCGTTTCCACGGTACGAAACCGACCGGTGGATTCGATGACCACATCCACTCCCAATTCACCCCAAGGCAACTGAGAAGGATCCCGTTCGGCCAGCATTTTAACTTTTTGCGTTGAAGTGACCATTATATCACCGGTCAGTTCCACGCGATCGGGGAAGCGTCCCATGACCGTATCGTATTTTAATAAATACTGCAAGGCCTCTATGGAAGAGATATCGTTTATCGCCACGACTTTCAGATCCTTCCGGCTATTCAGAATCCGGAATACCGATCGTCCGATACGGCCAAATCCGTTAATTGCTATTTTCATGACTGCACCTCATTTCCAGACCCTTGAACCGGTCCTTTTTTCACTTCCGCGTCTAATTTGTGATAGGCATCAATCGTTTCCAGGATTCGTTTGGAGAATCCCCAACCATTGTCATACCAACAGATTGTTTTCAACAGTTTGCCGGCGGTAATCATGGTAGCTTTCGAATCATATATCATGGATTCGCTGCTTCCGATTACGTCGCTGGAAACAATCGGGTCTTCCGTATAGCCGACGATTCCTGCCAATTCTTCCCGGGCTGCGATTTTTACTACCTGGTTGGCTTCTTCCACCGTAGGCATGTTTTCCAATTCCGTTGTCAAATCGACACATGAGCCATCGGGGACCGGCACATTAAAGGCAATTCCGGCCAATTTCCCCTTGAATTTGGGGATCAATTGTTCCACCAACATCGGCGCGTCGGTTTGATTAGGAATAATGTTTTCAACGGCCGAACGACTGCGTCGTAAATCCGAGCGAACCGCATCAGCCAGGGGTTGGTCGGAAGTATAGGCATGTACGGTGGTCATCATGGAGCGTTTCACGCCAAAGTGTTCATCCAGAATCTTCAACATCAATGCCAATACCTGGGTAGTAGACGACGTCATGGAGATCAACCGATCTTCCACATCAATCTCATCTTCATTTACACCGCGAATCACGATGCGGTCAATCGGATCATACGGAGGCGTGGTAACAAATACCCGCTTCGCACCTGCTTCCAGGTGTTTCTGCAAATCCAAACGACGACGAAAACGTCCCGTGGCATCAATGACAACATCCACGTCAAAGGTATCCCAGGGAATCGTTCCGGGGGTCCCCCCGCTCAACAATCTTACGTTTTGTCCGTCGACCTTTAAAAAATTCCCTTCCAGTATAGCTTCATCTTCCATCGCGCCGTGCACGGAATCACGCATTAACAGGTAGTGCAATGCTTCCGGTTTCCCCAGATCACTGATCGCAACAAAGCGGTAATTCGGGTTCTTGTATCCGAGACGAAAGATATTTCGACCAATACGACCAAAGCCTATAAGTCCGATTTTAATCGGGGTTTCCATGTTAGACTCCTTCAATTAAGGTTAGACTTCTTCAATTAAGATTAAATTGTCTTTATACCTGATTATAAATTGGGCGAAAATACTCATAGATCAATATTGGAAGAAACATCAACTTGTCATTAACCCACAATAAATTACCTAAATCGTCAAAATGATTTTGCCGTAAGGCGTGAAACGTAATGCGTGTCGGAGCGTAGCGGATGTCGGGGGTGCGTGAAACCCGACGGCGGGGGACAAGAACCAGAGATAAACCGTATTATCCACTTTTGTATCGGAATCCTGAAAAAGCCGGATAAACTCAATATCATTAAAAGTATAAATAGATTAATCTTGTTTAATATGACTCCGGTCATGTAAACTGATTTAATTCATGCAACATGAATTTGGAACGATACAAAAAAAAGTATCGTTCCAAACAGGAAACTAATTGCTAATTGGTTGTGTTTGACACAACTTTCAAATGATTAGTTCTAAGGGAGGGACAATGAAGAGATTACCTTTAATCATGCTCACTGTATTTTGTATTTTTTCCCCACTCCAATCCCAGACGATAGTATTGAAACCTTATGGTATTTCACCTCGTGACGCGGTTAAGGATGACGCTGATATATTTGACCGTGCTTATAACGGGCTATTGAATGTTGGAACGGAAACCAAAATGTATTTTGAGGGACATTTTGCCGACTCATCCTTTACCAGCCCAACATGGTCAATCATATTTGCTCCAACAGGCTCGAGTGCCACTATCAGTTCACCGGAAATCATTGATGATGCAACCCAGATTGTTTCTTTTATTCCGGATGTTGAAGGAATCTATGTAATTGAACTGGCTGAAGGTACTGTTTCCAATACGATAACAATAAACGCCGGGACTTATGTGGGTGTAAGTGCAGGAACCGCCGCCTGTGAACTATGTCATAATGATAAATTCACGGAATGGCAGGGAACCGGTCATTATGCTATTTTTGAAGAAAAAATGACGTCCCCCGGTTATTACGCTTCTTACTGTATCAAATGTCATACTACGGGATATGACAGTAAGGCAGCAAACAACGGTTTTGATGATCGGAAACAATATGTGCCGATCTACGGTGTTGATACTACGTTCGTCTTCCCCGGTCCCGCTGATCTTTATGATTTTTACGGCTCCTCAGACAGTACCCGGTACCCCGGTGTTTGGGATTCTTTACTGGTGTTCTTTCCCAATTCGATGGAATTGGCAAGAATCCAATGTGAAAGCTGTCATGGCCCAGGAAGCGCTCACAGCGGCGTAACAGCAGACTCAAGGATGGTATCAACGCTTAGTGCCGACAACTGCGCTTACTGTCATGACTCAGGTACGCACCATGTCTTTCCGGAACAATGGGATGCTTCCGGGCATGCAAAGGTGCCTCCTTATCCAGCCGGAACACGCAATTCCTGTAGAGGTTGTCACAATGGGGCTCAATTCATACAGTATGTTAACGGCGAAGAGATCACTCCTCAACCGCCGACGAATATTACCTGTGCCACCTGCCATGATCCGCATTCCGATGAAAATGAACACCAACTAAGGACCACGGAAGTGACGCTCTCCAACGGTAAACCGGTTACAATGGGTGGAAATGGTAAGTTGTGTATGAACTGCCATCAAAGCCGGCGAGAAGCTAATTCCTACTCTGATGAACCGCATAAGCATTATGGCCCCCATTATGTACCTCAAGCTGATATGCTCATAGGAACCAATGCCGTTACCTTCGGAAAAAAGCTGCCGACTTCTCCACACTTGACAGCAACGGAGAATTCCTGTGTGGATTGCCATATGTATCCCGGACATGTTGATGAGAATGATAATGTCATCATGGTCGGATCTCACACTTTTAGCATGACTCAGGGTGATACGCTGGACAATGTAGCTGCCTGTGCGGGCTGCCATGGCGATATTGGAGCGAATTTCAGCGATAAGAAATATTATGTAAACGGTAACGCCGACCATGATGGGGATGGAGTTGAAGAAGGATTGCAAGATGAAGTAAGCGGATTGTTGGATCAATTGGCTGCCTTGCTTCCTCATCCTGATACAACAGCAGGGTACGATCCACAAGATAACGTCGACGATACCTGGACACGCACTGAACTCAAAGCGGCTTATAACTTTGAGATGGTCTATTATGATCGCAGCTATGGCATCCATAATCCGGCTTTTACTGTGGCTTTGTTGAAGGTGTCGATACAGGCTTTGTTGAACAATGCCATCGATGGTGAAATTGTGGCTATCGACGATGTCCCCAATGACCAAGGGAAACAAATCAAAATCATTTGGGATAAATTTGTGGATGATGGTGTAGCGCTGGATCCAATCACATCCTATACTGTAAAGAGGTATGATGAATATGATGATACCTGGACCGGAGTTGGTGAACATACCGCAGATGGTAGTGCCCGTTATGCTCTGGTGGTCCCAACTCTGTTCGATTCCACGGCCGACGGTGTTAACTGGACGACCTTCAAGGTTGTTGCCGTCTCGGGAAATGGCACGGTTCATGAATCACTACCGGCGAAAGGATACTCAATCGACAATCTTATCCCGCAAGCACCTGTGAATATGATGGTGTCTGTCTCTAATTCGGATATCGAACTTACATGGGAGGCTCCCGACGATCCCGATATTAATTTCTATCGGATATTTCGATCGACAGAACCAAACTTCCCAGTTGACGAAACAACTGAAATCGCAACAACTACCGACCTATCCCATTATGATACCAACATGGAAACAGGTACTTACTATTACATAGTAGCTGCCGTTGATTTCTCCGGTAATTTGGGTGAACCTTCCACTGAAGTGAGTGCTGAAATCCTATCAACGAGTGATGAAATGGTTCCGCTTACCTATGGTTTATCGCAGAATTATCCGAATCCATTTAACCCGGTAACAACAATAAACTTCTCCATTCCAAACAGCGGAGACGTGCACCTTATTGTATACGATGCATTAGGACGGGAAGTGACTAAGTTAATCAATCGCGAAATGAAACCAGGGCATCATAGTGTTTCTTTCAACGGAGATAATCTGCCCACCGGTCTGTATTTCTACACGATCATAGTGAATGACTTTACGGATACAAAGAAAATGTTATTACTGAAATAAATACAGATCATTAACTCTTAATAAGAAACAAGGGGGCGTCATGCCCCCTTTGTTTTTGATCAAGTCGAAATGTTCCGTAAAATAAATCAAGCAATGATGATCTCCTGATCTATGGTTTTCTTTTCTTTAGGTAATGTTTATTACGCTGGTATTATTATAACTTTGTACTGTTTGCCAGTGGTCTATTCTTCTGCCTGTTCTAATGATAAAGCACCAACAAACCATCAGACCGAATTTTGATCAGGTAAGATACGAGCTTATCTATTTCTGTATATTATTGCCCTGACAATAACGGAGGATGAATCAGATGAGGAGAAAGGATGCGAAAAAGATGGTGTAAATTTTGAGATAGTACTATTCGTATTCCGGTTCCGGCTCTTTTGGAATTGTTTTTATTACCTTTATAACCTTAGGTTTATCGGTCGTTTTAGCTATCTCAATGAAGTTATTACTGCGGCTGATTTGAGACGTTAGACGTTGTACACTTATTACCATATTCGTTATAATAACATAAGATGAAAGGACTTTTAACATGAAATTGAATTCACTGTTCATTTTCTTCGGTCTTCTAACTATTGCGTATTCCCAGGAACAATCATCTATTGATACCCTATTGACGAATCAGGAACAATTACTGTTGAACCAAAAGCAAATATTGGAGGAAGTAAAATATATTGACCCCTTGGAAGGTAAAAAATTCGGAATCGAGATTAATCCGGTTATGTTACTCCTATCAACATCGCTTGATGACAAATCATTTATTCTTACCGGCACCTATTCTCTCTTTTCGGTAAGTAAATCCGCCGAAATCGCCTTTCCCTTTTACTTTGCTAAAGGTGATAATGACTTAAGCGTATTTCATTTGGATGGTCATTATCGATACTTTTTAGGAAAACACCGAAAAGGATTCTATATCAGTTGCGGGGTCCGGTTTACCTCGTTGGCCGGGGAAGAAGGCCATTCCTTCTGGGAGGATTTCGATGACGGTGACGAACTATATGATTACAGTCGCACATCGAAAGCCGGTTTGACATTCGGCATCGGTTACCGGATTTTCGGGAGAAACGGTTGGTACTGGGGAGTCAGTTTATTTGGCGGGCGCTATTTAATCGGGAAGAAAACAGATTATTATGGCGCCGGCATGGCCAACGGCAACGCCATTCTGGACATGGAATTATTTAAAATCGGGAAAACATTTTAATCCGGATAAATGGAAACTTACGGTAAGGGAAAGAAGGTGTTTAATCCCGGCAAAAGAATGTTCATACCTCCGGGTGATAAGGAAAAACATAGACAAATGTTTATATGAAAACCTCAAATAGGAATCAAGATGTGAGTGAAAAAAATAACATGGGGCTTTGGAGCGCGATTTCCATCGGTGTCGGCGGTATGGTGGGGGCCGGAATATTCTCCATCCTGGGCACAGCCTGCCAGATCGGTGGAAACGCGGTGTTTATTTCCTTTATTATTGCCGGATTGGTGGCGCTTTTCAGCACCTACTCATATGCCAAACTGGGAGCCAAATTCCCTTCGGCCGGCGGGCCCGTGGAATTTTTGGTGCAAGGTTTCGGCAACCGGATAATAAGCGGCGGATTTAACATATTGCTTTGGATTGGCTACATATTCGCCCTAGCTCTGTATGCCAAGGCTTTCGCCGCGTATTCGATGACTTTTTTCTCAAACCCTCCGCCCATACTTTTAAATATTTTCGCTACAGCCATTATTCTTTTGTTCACCGGTGTGAATTTCATCGGATCGAAGGCTGTCGGGAAGTCAGAACTTTTCATCGTAATTATAAAAGTGGGAATCTTGCTGTTATTCGCACTCATTGGTTTGTTCTTTATCAAACCCCAACTTCTTTCTCCTTCCTTGTGGCCGGCCACTCATAACATATTCTTTGCCGCCGCAATTGTGTTTCTCGCATACGAAGGATTCGGATTAATAACCAATGCCGCCGAGGATATGGACAATCCGCAAAAGACCCTCCCCAAAGCATTGTATTTGAGTGTGTTAATAGTCATCGTTATCTATGTAAGTGTTTCCCTGGCCGTAACCGGTAATTTGCCATCGGCAGATATTATCAAAGCCAAGGATTACGCGCTCGCCGAATCGGCAAAACCCTTTCTCGGTATGATCGGTTTCAAAATAATCGCCATTGCCGCTTTGTTCTCGACGGCCTCCGCTATAAACGCGACTTTATATGGGGGAGCGAATGTAAGTTACATGATTGCCAAGGATGGTGAACTGCCCTTGATTTTTGACAGAAAAGTCTGGAACCGTGGTTATGAGGGTTTATTTATTACGGCCGGACTGGTTATTGTTTTTACAAATCTCTTTGACTTGGGGAAAATAGCAATGCTCGGGAGCGCGGCCTTCCTGTTAATCTACGCGGCGGTTAATATCGGGCACCTCAAACTGCGGGAGCAAACCGGAGGAAATCCGGTTTTGATATGGTGCGCCATATTGGGGAACCTGATTTCCTTTGGAATCCTGATCTATTATTTACTGCAGCACGCTATCATAACCCTGGTGACTCTCATTATTGTGGTGGCTTTCAGTTTCTTAGCCGAATGGCTGTATTCGGGTTACACCAAAAGAGAACTCAAAATAAGAGTGCCGAAATAATACGATGCCACACCAGGGGCCATCCTCGAAATGGAGAAAAATCAGAATGAAAAGAAAATCAGGAAGATCATTAAAAATTGCCGCCCCTCCGGGAACCCTTATACATACGGGGGACAAAAAAGTTGAAAAAGTAACGATATCCATAATTGATTATGACCAGGATCATGTTCGGGAGGAACACGCAAGCAGCGTTGAGAAATGTTGCGTTTTTAAGGAAACATCATCCATAACCTGGATAAACGTTAACGGGCTTCATGAAGTAAGTATAATTGAAGATCTGGGCAAATGTTTTAAGATCCATCCCCTGGTTCTGGAAGACATTCTGAATGTGGACCAACGGCCCAAAATGGAGGATTTTGGTGATTACGTATTTATCGCTTTGAAAATGTTGGATTATGAAGAAGATAAGGAAGCGGTGGAATCCGAACAAATCAGTATGATCATCGGGAAAAACTTTTTGATCACTTTTCAGGAAGGAGAGGGAGATGTTTTCGATGCAATCCGGGAACGTATCAAAAATTCCAAGGGACGAATCAGGAGCGTGGGGGCCGATTATCTTGCATATACGTTGATGGACGCCATTGTTGACCATTACTTTATTATCCTGGAGAGAATCGGCGACAGCATCGAGAATATTGAAGATGAATTAATGCTTAATCCCGCCGTGGAAACACTCAACACCATTCACAACATGAAAAGAAAATTGATCACAACCCGTAATTCCATATGGCCGCTAAGAGAAATTATTGCCAAGCTTGAAAAAGCGGAATCGCCGTTTATTCAGAGATCCACCGCCATCTATTTCAGAGATATTTACGACCACACCATCCAGGTAATTGATACGATTGAGACTTCCCGGGATATGATTTCCGGCATGATTGATATTTATCTTTCCGGGATAAGTTACAAGTTGAATGAAATAATGAAGGTATTGACAATTATCGGCACAATCTTCATTCCGCTTACTTTTATCACCGGTATTTATGGAATGAATTTCAGATACATGCCGGAAATCGAATGGAAGTGGGGATACCCCTTCGTCCTCCTGGTGATGCTGGGGATAGGCATCACCATGCTGATCTATTTCCGGAGAAAAAAGTGGTTTTAAGCACTGTAATGAACCAGCCTTAAAACAGAACATTCACGGATTACTTTTTTATCACCTTGATTACGCCGAAACTTTGCGGATATTTGGAAAATCAACGAATTAATCGAGGCAGTTGGGATGATAAAATGACTTTTCCAGGGACGACTATTTATAAATTACCCGAAATCTTTCGCATACAAGCGGCATGTCTAAAGTCGGTGTCTTACCAATCCTGGCAAGGATACGTGTAAAATAATCCCAGTGTACTCTACGCCAGGATGTAAGTGAACGGTCCCCTTCCCCCTCATCATAAGCAAATTGAGCATCCACTTCATTGTAGGGTTTAATATGAACCTCCGTGGTTTCGATGATACACAGCGGTTGATTGTCGCCATTTAGTACGATCGTTACCAGCCCGACCTCCGGTATCCTCATACCGGAAGCCTCCAGTTCCCACAAGGCAGAGCAGGTTGCGGTTTTTCTTCCGATCGTAATCAAATTCCCCAGATAATCAGCCATACCCGGATTGTCCCCCAACTGTTCCGCTATAAACGGCTTATTATGTATTGGGGAACCAGGAGGTTGGGTCGCTGAATAGGCTCGCCAGTATTCATTGATATTATTCTTCATAGACATACTTTAATATGG
>JAADGP010000034.1 GCA_013152315.1 FCB group bacterium | reverse complement strand
TGTTGAAAAGTAAAAATAAAATGAATTCAATACGTTATTTTTATTGATTCCGGTTGATTTCGGACAATTGTTGGCCAAAAACACGGAATTCATCAATTAATTCCTGTACTTCCGCGGCAAAAAAACCAAAATGAACCGCTTTGATTTTGCACGTTGCAACCTTTACCTTCCAGTGATTGAAACGGAACCACAGGAAAGAATATGGGACATATCAACGACTCCAAATCCAATCTCATCCCGCTGATTGACCGCCTGAATCAATACCCGATCGGATTGGTGGACAATGAAATCCTGCGGGAACTGCTTTCACTGTTGTTCAGCGAAACCGAGGCCTTTGTCGCCTCCCGATTTCCCCTGACGGAAGCCACCCTGCCCGAGCTGTGCCGACGCACCGATATGGATCCGGAAGCATTGACACCGGTTCTTGAATCCATGGCCAATAAAGGCATTGTCATGGACCTGACTTACGGTACGGAAACGTATTATCTCCTGATGCCCGGCGTCATCGGTTTCTTCGAATTCACGTTTATGAAGGACCGGACCGACCTCCCCCTGGAAAAAGTCGCCCGGCTCATGTCGGAATATTTTCACTGGGACAATGCGGAAGGACAGGCCCGGGAATTCTTCGGCAGCAAGACCCAGTTGACCCGATCATTAGTGTACGACGAACATATCCCGGTCAACAGTGAAATCGTTTCGTACGACAGCGCCCGGGAGATCGTGAAAAGCGCTCCTTACGGCGCGGCTTCGATGTGTTATTGCCGTCATCAACAGGAACACGACGGCAAATCATGCAAGAAGGGCGCGCCCGTGGAGGGAACCTGCATCTCACTCGGCCGGGGAGCGGAATTTCTGGTCCGGCGCGGCTTCGCCGAAGAGAAAAGCACCGGGGAATTGTTAGATATTCTGGCCATGGCGGAAGATCTGCACCTGACCCACATCACCGACAACATCCGGCACAAACCCACCTTTGTCTGCAACTGTTGCGGATGCTGCTGCCACATCATGGCCGGCGTCCAGGCCGGGTACTACAAAGGAGTGAACAAAACACCTTATATCGCGGTGATTGATAAAGAGACGTGTGATTATTGCGGCGAATGTTTCACGGCCTGTAACATCAGGGCGATCGGTCTTGACCGTAACCGGCGCAACGGCGACAAGCGTGTCAGCAAGGTAAACGTCGCGGCCTGTTTAGGATGCGGAGCCTGTATAACCGCCTGTGATAAGGGCGCCCTCGCCCTGACCTTACGCACGGACTATGTAGCACCACCGAAAACCAAGCGTGATATGTTCGCCAGAATCGCCCGCGAAAAGGGCCGGCTCATGCCGCTGCTCAAAGCGCGGATCAAGAAAAAATTGGGGTTGAATTTGTAGACTGGGGGTGGGGATACATTTTGGAATACTAACCTACAACACATTGCCTAACGAATTATAATTTTTTTTACAAATAAATCCATACCGTTATCCTGTAACCCAAATACAAACAAGTGTAAGCACAACCTGAAATGACATACCTGAAATACTTTGCCTCCGTCTTTATTTGGCAATTCCTTAATCCTTTCGGGATTTGGCAAACCATTTTACAAAACGGCGGACAGGCGATCGCGATCCTCCGTTCCCGAATATCCAGGATCGCCGCCCCCCATATCGCCATGTCTCTACCTTTCTCCGGCTATTGGACCGTCGTTAACGGCGGCGTAGACCGGTTAAACTCCCATTCCTGGAACCTGATTACGCAGCGCTACGCTTATGACTTTGTCTTCAACGGCCAGGACAGGAAGAGTGACAGCGGGAAAGCCGACGGCTTTCGCGGTTTTGGGCAGGATGTGCTTGCCCCTGCCGACGGAACGGTTATCAAAATTCGGACCGACATCCGGGATTACGCCTATGCGCAAACCGGGGCAATCGATATCCTGACCCGGGACATGCGCGGCAATTACCTGATCATCCGTCACGCCGAACAGGTTTACAGTTTTATCGCACATCTCAGGCGCAATAGCTGTACCGTCAAACCGGGAGATCAGGTAAAAAGGGGGCAAATTCTCGGACAATGCGGCAATTCCGGGCATTCCACCGAACCGCACATTCATTTCCACGTTCAGGATCACCCGAATTTCTATTTGGCCATCGGATTACCGATCCCCTTTCAAAATATCGAAATCGAGTACCCGGAATCCCATGTATCGAAGAAAACAACATTGGGTTATATTTCGAAAAATTGCCGCGTGCGTAATTTTACCGCAAATGAAAAGCTACCTGCCAATATGCCGTACGAGATATCCCCGGCCAAGGGCTCGTTGCTATCTTTTTTCACCAGCGTTCTGAATGCCCTGGGGCTACTCGTCTGGATCTTTTTCATATACATTTGGCTTATCCAACCGATAATCCAGGCCGCTATCTCCAAAGCATCGTTTTTCTGACACCCCCCTGAAAAACAAAACCCCGGCTGTTACCGGGGTTCCATTTGTCGGGGTGCCGAGATTTGAACTCGGGATCTCCTGCTCCCAAAGCAGGCGCGATAACCGGGCTTCGCTACACCCCGTAAGTATTTTGTATCGTTCAAATTACGATTTTTTACTCTTCCAAAGAACGCTGCATTTTCAACAACATACTTTCGGCCGCTCCGGAAAAACTGTAGCAGAATTCCAGTTTAAACAATAAGAGACTATACTGAATTGGTGTAAATCTCTATTTCTATTACGTCCGAACGACCGGGCGGAGTTTACCCCGACTCAGTCGGGGCTACACCCCGTAAATGTTTTCGTATCGTTGAAATTCCACTCATTCATGGTCCCGAAAAAACAACCTGTCTCCCACGATAACCACTACCAAAACAAAACCGGCCGCCGGAAACGGAAATCCGGGAACCGGAACGGGTGAGCGATGGGATTTGAACCCACGACCTTCTGGGCCACAACCAGATGCTCTAACCAACTGAGCTACGCCCACCATCGGCCCTAATTTGGGCGCGGAAAATTAGGGGTGTTTACCCTCCGAAACAAGGCGCAAAGCGGAGCTACCGTACCTTTGCAAAACGGGAAAACCCCAACCCAAAACTCATTCCTTCGCTGATATCGATACCGGAAACCCGATTTACCATATTTCCGATTTCTGATCAGTGAAATCAAAAGTAATTTCCACCATGCGTTTGCTGACCCGATATATCTTCAAAGAAATCTTTTTGCCGTTTATCTTTTCACTATTGGTAATTGTCTTTATCCTCTTCGTCAATTTTTTGTTGCGGGCTATCGACCGCTTTTTGGGGCGGGGATTGGACCCGTTCACGATCCTGGAATACCTGTTTTTAAATCTGGCCTGGATCGTTGCCCTGGCCACACCCATGGCGGTACTGATCGCCACCCTTATGACCTTCGGCCGGATGTCGGAAGACAATGAAATCACCGCCATGCGATCATCCGGCATCAGCTTCCTTACAATCATCCGACCGGCCCTGTTCTTCGGCTTGATCGTGAGCATCGGACTGGTCTATTTTAACAATTTCATCCTTCCGGAAATGAATTTCCGGGCCCGGATCCTGTCCGGCGATATTTACCGGAAGCGCCCTGGTCTGAATATCGAACCGGGGCATTTTATCGATGACCTCCCCGATTACGGCATGATCATTCAGGGGAAAAAAGACAGCCTGATGGAAAATATTTACATCACCAGCAAAAACAATCAGGAGACCAAAGTCGACATTATTGCCGAAAGCGGAACCCTCTCGACAATCGCGGACGCCCTTATCCTTACTCTTTACAACGGTGAAATACAGGAACTGGACAACAAAGATTTCCGAACCCTGCGCCGCATCCGCTTTAAAAAACATGTCATTACCCTCCCCGCCGATAATCTCGTCCTTACCCGGCGCGACACTTCCAATCGCAACGATCGCGAAATGACGGTGCCGATGATGCTTGCCAAAGTTAAAAGCTATGATAAGCGAATCAATAATGTTCGCAAACGGCTGGCGAATTATTTTAAACGCGCCACCGGCGACAGTCTCTTCCCCCGGGATTATGAACAGGCCATTCAATGGATCGAACTGGCGCGCGCGCAACTTGAACAAGACACGACCGTTGCCTCGCCCAAACGCTATGTGAAAGCACGCCGGTTAAAAACACTTGAAAGACAAGCGCGAAATGAATTCAACCTGATTAACAGCTACATCAAAAGCAAAAATAAATACGGGGTGGAAATCCATAAAAAATTCTCGCTTCCTTTCGCCTGCATCCTGTTTGTTCTGGTGGGAGCCCCTTTAGGTGTGCTGGCACGAAAAGGGGGGTTTGTTGTCGGCATCAGCCTCAGTTTCGGATTCTTCCTGGTGTACTATATTCTCATGATTAGCGGCGAAGAAATGGCCGACCGTAATATTGTATCTCCAATGGTCGGAATGTGGACTCCCAACCTCCTCTTATTGATTGTCGCGTCTTATCTCACGCTCCACACCGTTCGCGAAAGGGCGCCGCTGCAAATTAAACTCCCCGCTTTTCTACAACGGAAGAAGAAATCACCAACGGAATCCTGACCATTGCCGGGACAATAAATAACGCGCCGGACATCCCGTTCCCAACGGTATTCATGAGGAACTTCGTCGTGCATCATCCGGGAATAATTCGTTTTTCACGCAAAGAACTCCCTACCAAATCCAATCTCGCATTAAATTAGACCGGTTTCCTTTATGGCATTAATGGCATAAATAATGATTCCTGCTGAACTAATTAAACGTAAACGCGACGGGTTATCGCTTCCCAGGGAAGACCTGAAACAATTTATTCAGGACTATGTAAACGGAACGGTTACGGACTACCAGATGGCAGCGCTGTTAATGGCCATTTATTTCAATGGCATGACCGATGATGAGCTCTTTTCACTGGTCGAGATTATGCTTAACTCCGGTGAACGGATGGATTTCTCCCATTTGGATTCGTACGTGGCGGACAAACACAGCACCGGGGGTGTGGGCGATAAGGTTTCCATCATCCTGGGTCCCCTCCTCGCGGCGGCCGGGCTGGCCATTCCCATGATCAGTGGCCGCAGTCTGGGTCACACCGGCGGAACCCTGGATAAACTGGAAACCATTCCCGGTTTTCAGGTGGATGTTTCATTGGCCGAATTCAAACGGTTGGTTGAAACCGTCGGAATCGCCATGATCGGACAAACCAGTGAGATTTGCCCCGCCGATAAAAAAATGTACGCCCTTCGGGACGTCACCGGCACGGTCGAGTCCATTCCTCTGATATGCGGTTCGATCATGAGCAAAAAGATCGCCGAAGGAATTCGCGGACTGGTGCTGGACGTTAAAGTCGGCAACGGCGCCTTCATGAAAAACTACCACGATGCGCAACGTCTCGGGAACATGCTGCAACGGGTCGGGCGGGCGTTTGACGTTACCACCGATGTGGTATACACCAGCATGAATCAACCCCTGGGCAGAACCGCCGGATTGTGGTGTGAGGTCAATGAAGCGATCGAAGCCCTCAAAGGTGACGGACCTGAAGATTTGCTTACGGTGACTTTCGAACTGGGTGCCCGGCTATTAATGCAGGCCGGGAAAGGGAACAACCGGGATGAAGCCATCGACCTGCAAAAGGAATTGATCCGATCGGGCAAAGCCTATGAAACGTTCCTGAACATGGTCGCCGCTCAACACGGTCGGCCGGATGAAGTGGAGCGTCACGCTTCCCTCCATCAACCCCGGCACAAAACAGCCGTGCAAGCCAACCGCTCAGGGACTATTACCAAAATGGACACCTACCATATCGGGCTGGCAACGGTTGAACTGGGGAGCGGAAGGAAAAAAACCACCGATCGATTGGATCCGACGGCAGGGATAGAATTCTTGCGTAAAATCGGGGATGAGGTGCAAACCGGCGAAACTTTGTTTTACTGCTTTAACTCCGATCAACGGAAATTGCAGTCCGCGTTGCGTATATTGGAAGAGACGGTTACCATCGAAGATTCACCGGCAAACCATCGTCTCATCCTAAGCAAAGCGTAGGAGGAACCCATGGACCCTAATTTTAAAAAGCTGTCTTCGGCAGACCCGAAAGTCATTTCCGAAGGTATCAAGGAGATCGCTCAACAGGTGGAAAAGGGTGCGGACCCCAAAGATCTCCCCCTCATGTTCGACGCTTTGACTTCCCTGTTTTATATTGACACGTTTGACCGTCCCGACCTACGAAAAACCGTTACCGAAGCCCAGCGTACGGTAGCCAAAATGGGACCGGCCGTGATTCCGTTGATTATGGAAAAAGTCCGGGATACCGATATTAAGGCCGAACTGGCGTTAGCTCAGACCTGCGGTCTGATGGGAGAGGCTGCCATTGCTCCCCTGATAGCCGTATTCAACGGTCGTCGTGATCCGGTGAACACGGCCTTCGCTCTATATGCCCTGGGAAAGATCAAATCCCCCAAAATCAAAGCCGCCCTGCCAATCATCCTGAAGGCCGTGAAAAGCCCCCGTAAGGAAACCGAAGACACGGCGGTTCGCGCGCTGGGGAAAATATGTGAAAGCATGAATCCCGCTGACCTTGATGAAGAAACAAAAAATGAAATATTCGAATCCCTGATTTCCAAATGCGCCCATTCAAACGCCGTAATCCGTTCCAAGGCCGTTCGTAGTCTGGGCAAACTCATTCGTTACGGCTTCGCTAATGATGTGCAACGCAATACAATTATCGCCCGCGCGAAAAGTATACTGGGATTGGATGAAGATCACGAATTGGATCCGGCTTATTTGGTTCGCCGGGAAGCGCAGGAAATTCTGGATTCGTTTTAAAGTCCGCGGTGAACCTTACAACGCCGCGTCGGTTCGGTTCCTTTGATAAATATCTCGGTTTCGACCGGACAAGCGGCGGTCGGTAGTTCCTTTGAAACCGAACAGATTTCCACCTCGATAATACCCTCGGGCCGTTCAAAATTTTCCACCGGCAATTTCAGGCTGTCATGGGCCATCCGCATAAACCGGGCCCATGACGGTAACGCGGCCTTGGCTCCGGACTGTCCTTTCCCCAAACTGATAGGGTATTGGTCCACCCCGAACCAGACTCCGGCGGCAATTTGCGGCGTATATCCCACAAACCAGGCGTCGCTCCACCCTTGCGTGGTACCGGTTTTCCCCGCCGCCGGCCGATAAAATTTAAACATCCACCGTGCCCGGCCGCCGGTTCCGCGATCGATTACGGTCTGTAACAGATTGGTCATCAGGTAGGCCGTTTCCGCGCTTAATACCTCTTCCTGTTGGGGGAAGTATTCCTTGATAACATTACCGAAACGATCCTCAATACGGGTAATGGCATAGGGACGCGAGTACACACCTTTATTGGAAAAGGCGGCGTAAGCGGCTACGATTTCCATCGGATACACTTCGGAAGTACCCAGAGCGATCGCGTCCACGGCCCGGATATCGGTGGAAATCCCCAACCGTTGCGCAAGGTGTTTCACTTCAATCGCGGGCACCAATTCCTGGACCATCCTCACCGATATCAGGTTCAGGGAATGCCGCAAGCCCTCCCGAAGCGTCGTCAATCCTCCCGTACTGCCGTCGTAATTGCGGGGCATCCATTTCACCCACTCCCCCGAGGCGTTTTGCACATTCAGTACTACCGGTTGATTCATAAGCTGTTTGGTAACCGGATAACCGTTATCAATTGCGGTAGTGTAAACAAACGGCTTAAATACCGATCCGGGTTGTCGCGCCGCCTGCACGGCCCGGTTATACTGATCGACGTAATCACTGCGCCCGCCGATCATTGCTAAAATCTGACCCGTCCGGGGATCCAAGGCCACAAACGCGCATTGCACCAAAAGTTTATCGCGCAATTCCTGGTATAAAGGCAATTCACCCTCCATCATCATCTTAACCGTGTCTTCCGGGTAAATATTCAGGTAAGCCAGACGGGAAAATTCTTCTTCATTTTTGAACAATTGCTCGTTAAAGGCAGCTTGGTTTTTCCGGATCGATTCCATAACCACCTTTTCCGCGATAGCCTGGAGACGGGAATCCAGGGTTGTGTAAATCTTCAGACCGTCGCGGTATATATTGACCCCCAGTTTTTCATCCTCTTTTTCCAATAACCGGCGCACATATTCGGTGAAATACGGCGCCAGACCGCGGGGTGATTCCTCCTTGATATCCTCCAGAGGAAGGGCGCGCGCTTCGGCATAATCTTCCTGCGTTATATATCCCTGATCACGCATGAGACGCAACACGGTATTCCGGCGCACCAGGGCTTTGTCAGGGTGATTAATGGGTGAATAGGAAGCCGGTGAAGGTAACAGACCTACCAGTAACGCCGCTTCATCAAGCGTCAATTCCTCGGCATCTTTGTCAAAATACTGTTTGGCTGCCGCCTGCACTCCATACGTTCCGTGACCGAAATATACCGTATTCAGGTACATCTCCAGAATTTCATCCTTGGTATACGTGCGCTCAATCTGGATGGCGGTAATCACCTCTTTTATTTTGCGAAGAATGCTCTCTTCAAAGCCGATGGATTTATACAGGTTACGGGCCAACTGTTGCGACAGGGTACTGAATCCCTCGCGATAGCTTAAGGACAACAAATTAACGGCCACTGCCCGCAGGACACTCCGCAGGGAGATCCCCCAGTGATCCCGGAAACGCCGATCCTCCGAGGCCACGGTTGCGTCTTGCATATGCTTCGGTATCTGATCCAGATTAACAAAAACACGTTTCTGCAGGAACAGCTCATTCAGTATCTTGCCGTCGCGGGAATAAATGCGGGTGACCAGGTCGGGATCGTAATTTTCCAGCTGTTCAATAGAGGGGAGATCTCTTGCCAATAAAAGAACATAAATCAACACCCCGATCGCTCCGACGATAACGATCATCAAGGAACGAGATATAATTGTTCCCCAGGAATGCTTCTTCGTTTGTTTGCTCATACCTGTGTTCCGGTTGTCGATTCCCTACAGATAAAAAACCGAGCACGGTTCATCATGTAAAGTGAACCCGGTACCCGGTAAAAATGTTCCTTGAATGTCCCGATTCAGGCGTACTATTCGATTCCGATTAACCGGGAGGCGACTTTGGTTGACCGCTCTTTGATGTTTTTGTGCAGCGAATTCCCATGTGTGTCCATCGTAACAATAGCCGGAAAATCTTTCACTTCGATGACCCACATTGCTTCCGGAACACCAAATTCCTCAAGCTTTATGACATTATGAACTTTTACTACCGCCTGCGCTAAAAGTGCAGCCGCGCCGCCTACGGCATGCAAATACACGGCGCCGTATTTTTCCAACGCAGCCAGAGTTTTGGGGCCCATTCCCCCCTTGCCGATAATACCGCGAATCTGATATTCGCCGATGATGTCCGCCTCGTACGGTTCTTCACGAATTGATGTTGTCGGACCGGCTGCCACAAAACTCCACGTATCCCCGCTTTTGCGAACCACCGGGCCGCAATGGTAAATCATGCTATTCTTCAGCAAATCCCGGATTTCATCCGGTTTTTCCTCGATCATCCAGGAATGGGCCGCGTCCCGGCCCGTGACCATGATCCCATTTAACAAGACCTCATCCCCCACCTGTAAGCGGCGGATTTGAGCTTCCTCAACCGGTAACTGCAGCTTAATCATAAGACACCTCATTCTCCTTGAAGACCATTGATCGGTGCCGGTCCGCCCAGCACATATAGGCAATGGAAACAAAGAAAGACGCCGGCAGGCGATGAGCCGTCCCGATTTTCACGCCCAATACCGTGGTATTGCCACCGAATCCCATGGGGCCGATCCCCAGTTCGTTCAAATCGCGGTAGAGACGTGCTTCCATCGTTGCCAGTTCCGGGTCCGGATTTGTATCCGTCAGCTTCCGAAACAGCTGTTTTTTCGCGATTATCATACCGGTTGCCCGATCGCCCCCGATCCCGATGCCCACCACTCCCGGGGCGCAACCCAGCCCCTGGGCGGTGTTGATGGCATCGATAATGCATTTATAAACCCCGTCCAGGTTGCGACCGGCTTTTAAACGACTGTCGGGAAGTTTGTATTGATCGGAAACATTTTCGCACCCGCCCCCTTTTAAGGCAAGTTGCACGCGGATTGCCGGTTCATCCCATTCGTCAAAATGAAGATAAGGCGCCATTGTCCCCGTATTATCACCGGTATTTTCTCCGGTTACGGGGTCAACGGCATTGGGACGCAGATAGCTTTTCCCGGTTGCCATACGCGTTGCATCAACAATGGCCGACTCAATTTTCCGTAATGAAACACCTTCCGGAATGGTAATAAGATAGATGTTAGTTCCTGTATCCTGACAGATAGGGGTGCTGTTTTCCCGGGCGGTGTAAGCGTTTTTAAGCATAAATCCCAGGACGGACTTCGCGGGGCTTCCGTCTTTTTCTCTTTCCCGCGCCGCTTCCATGGCGGCCAGTACATCCTCCGGCAGGTCGGTTGAAGTTCTCCGGATTAATTCAACAACCGCGTCGCGGAATTTTTCAACATCCAAAGTGAAGCCCATAAGACACTCCCTTCATATATGAAGGTTATTCAACCACCCAGGTATCCCCGCTGCACAAAAGGTCATCCAAATTCCCTTTTCCCTGGAGTTCTACAGCCTTCCGGATCTGCTCCAAAGCCATATCCTCATAGACAGGAGCATCCACGGCATAAAACACGCCGATGGGATCCGGGAATTCAGGCCGATAGGTGAAATGGCTTAAAATCGAGGCGATGATCCAATCCGTTTCATCATGTACCAGGACGTCGTCAATACTCCAGTTCGACGATTCGTCGAGCGAAATAACATGGGGGACGTTGCCATCCAGTCGGATACCCTTCTGTTTGTTTTTACCAAACAACATCGGCTTTCCGTGTTCCAACCAAAGCACGGTATCGTACTTGGTTTCCTTGGAAGTCATGGGGCCATAGGCGCCGTCATTAAAAATGACGCAGTTCTGGTAAATTTCCAGAAAAGAAGTTCCATGATGTTCGTAAGAACGTTTTAACATGGCCTGCATATGTTTTGTTTCCCGGTCGATGGTTCGGGCAACGAAACTGGCATCGGCGCCAAGGGCCAGGGAAGGCGGATTAAAAGGACGATCAATCGATCCCATAGGCGTCGATTTAGTGATTTTCCCCAACTCCGAAGTAGGCGAATATTGTCCTTTGGTCAAACCGTAAATCCGGTTGTTAAACAACAGGATGTTAACATCCAGGTTCCGCCGCATCAGGTGGATGGTATGATTGCCACCGATCGAGAGACCGTCGCCATCTCCGGTAACAATCCAAACCGAAAGATCCGGATTGGCTAACTTCACGCCGGAGGCTATCGCGGTCGCCCGCCCATGAATGGTATGGAAACCATAGGTGTTCATGTAATACGGGAAACGACTGGAACACCCGATCCCGGAAATGAAAACAAACTTTTCCTTCGGCACACCCAGTTCGGGAAACACTTTTTGCGTTTGAGCCAAAATAGCATAATCACCGCACCCCGGACACCACCGAACCGATTGGCTGGAAGCAAAATCCATTCGTGTGTATTTTTTGGTTTTCGAAACTGTCTCAGTCATGGGTCCTATCCTAACTTTTCTTTTACGGCGTTCATGATATCGGAGGCACGGAAAGGTCGACCCCGAACCAGGTTTAAGCCCTGCGCATCCACCAGGTAGTCCGCCCGGATTATTTTCGATAACTGGCCCAGATTAATTTCAGGAATAAGTATCTTTTCGAACCGGATCAGAATTTCCCCCAGGTCTTTAGGCAAGGGGTTGATCCAACGTAAGTGCAAATGACTCACTTCGATTCCTTCCTTACGCAATCGGTCCACCGCTGCCCGGTTGGAACCGAAGGTTCCGCCCCAGCTTAAAATCAGCATCTTTCCGCTTTCCGGACCATACACTTCGGTCGGGGGGATTTCATTCACAATATTGGCCACCTTCTGAGCCCGGATTTTTATCATGAAATGATGATTGTCGGGATCATAATTCACGTTACCGGTAATGTTCTCTTTTTCCAGACCCCCGATGCGATGTTCTAAGCCTTCCACCCCCGGGATGGCCCAGGGACGGGCTAGGGATTCGGGATCACGGCGATAGGGCATAAAACCGGGATCTCCTTCGTGGATCGAATTGGGATGCTCAACCTTAATGGCCGGCAAATCCTCAGCCTTGGGAATAACCCACGGCTCCGAACCGTGGGCCAAATACCCATCGGTAAGCACAATAACCGGTGTCATGTATTTGATAGCAACCCGGGCGGCTTCATAAGCGACATAAAAACAGTCCCCCGGCGTAGCCGCGGCAAGGACCGGTATGGGCGCTTCGCCATTACGGCCGTACATTGCCTGGAGCAGATCGGCCTGTTCGGTTTTTGTCGGTAACCCAGTACTTGGTCCACCCCGTTGCACATTGATGACCACCAGCGGCAATTCCGCCATGACCGCCAATCCCAAGGCTTCGGTTTTTAAGGCAACTCCCGGTCCGGAAGTAGCCGTTACCGCCAGGCTCCCGGCAAAGGCCGCCCCAATGGCTGACGTAACACCGGCAATCTCATCCTCAGCTTGAAATGTGCGGATACCGAAATGCTTCCAGGCCGACAGAGAATGCAATACCTCACTGGCCGGCGTTATGGGATAGCCTCCGTAAAACAACGGAATATTTGCTTTCTCCGACGCTGCCACCAATCCCAGGGAAAGGGCATAATTCCCGTTGATATTGCGATATTTACCGGCCGGCAGCTTGGCCTTCGCGACTGTGTAACGTGTAGTGAACGTCTCGGTCGTTTCGCCATAGTTATAACCGGTACGGACGGCACGAACATTGGCCTCAATCAATTCCGGGCGTTTTGCAAATTTTATCCTTAACCACTTGATGGTCGTATCCAAAGGCCGGTCATACATCCAGAAAAGAAATCCCAATGCCAGCATATTTTTGGTACGTTCAACCGTCTTCGGCGGCAGATTTAAATCTTTGCAGGCATTTATGACCAACTTGCCCATCTCAATATCATAAACCGTATATTTTTCGTTAAGACTGCCGTCATCCAGAGGGTTGGAGTCATAACCGGCCATCTTCAAATTTTTATCGGTAAACGCGTTGCGATTGACAATAATCGTCCCGCCCGGAATCAAATCGGGTAAATGAACCTTTAAGGCCGCGGGGTTCATCACCACCAGGACATCCGGTTGATCCCCTGGCGTGTGGATATCTTTGGAGCTGAAATGAATCTGAAAGGCACTCACTCCTGCCAATGATCCGGCGGGAGCGCGGATCTCGGCGGGATAATCCGGTAAGGTGCTTAGATCGTTTCCGACAATGGCCGTTGTCTCGGTGAACCGACCACCGGTAAGTTGCATTCCGTCACCGGAATCACCTGCGAAACGAATAACAACATCCTCGACCCGTTTAAGCGTAGTAGCGTTATTTGACATATGATTTACTGATCCTCTTCTAGTATGAAAGGAATATGTTACGGATTCCTAATTCCAACAAGGAAAGTGCGGCTGGATGGAATTACCCTGCGTGCTAAGTGTGCTAAATTTCTTAAAGTTTTGTCGCATCGATACGCAATTTACCAAGTTGTAATAACTCAATGCAATTTATATAGGAAATTTTGAAGTTCCATTTGCATTTTCACAATATGATCTTTAAATAGGAATATTCATCTTTTAAAATGCTATCCCTTTCTTCTTTTCCGGCTCCTGTTTTTCGTTTCGATCAAGGCCGCGCGGTCTCCGGCTCCTTTTCACCCCGGTGACAGGTCCAGCAGGTAATCTGAGGAGCCTTCTCCCAGTTAAAAAAACCGGTATTCAGATCATCGGTCATCCGCATCATCCGCCTGGCAACCCTTTTGTTTTCGGTGTCAATAGCCTTGTCGCTTAAATCGTGACAATATTTGCATTTTACGCCCAAGTCCTTCGCGACATCTTTCATGTATTGTTTTGTTTCCCGGATGGATTCGAATTTCAACACCTTGAGATTCTTCGGTCGGTTCTTTGCAAATACGATTCCCGTTAAGAGCAGAAACACAAGCAAACCGATTTTTTTATCCGTCCTTTTATCCATATTAATTCTTTCCACTTAAACCAGGCATGGATCAACATAGTTGCTTCAGATTGGGGTTGGTCTCATTAATTTTGTCCATCCCTCCGATAACCCGCGATAGGTCCAAACCATAAATGCTGAATTGAATGCCCAAGGCGATTTATTGTTCGCTTTTATTTTCCGATAATTCCGATAGGTAGGCCGTGATGGTTCAAAGTCGGCCGAAAACTCTGTTTTTAATGAACATTTTGGGGTAAAAGTAAACACGACTTGTGGTGTTGATGTTTTAAAAGGATCGTCGTAATATTAAACCAGTTAGGCATGCGAGATCAACGAGACCCCAGACAATTACCGCTTTTTCCTGAATTATCGGAACATGTTTCCATTCCTTCGATTACAACCCTCCCGGAATTTGACCGCGCTTTAAATAACCTGATCAAGATGAGCGATCTGGGAGCTTTCCTGCAAATTAATGTGCAGGGTCTCGAAAAACTATATACCATCAACGTTCCCGAACTGAATATTCCGAATGACTTTTTGAAAAACACCGCCCAACTGTCGCCCATTACCATTCACTTGTTCCCCCCCGAAATCCGGAACCAGTTAAAAAAGTTTACCTATGAGATAAAATCCTTTTTTAATTCCAAAAATTCGTTCCGGACTTCTTTCGGTTATTTTTTATTCCGCCCCCATTTTTCCTTGTGGAAACATTACCTGGACCAGGTAAAAAAATCGATCAATGACTATATTTATTCCGAGCTGGGGCACGGCAATTACGGGAAATATTTCCTGGCCCATTTCCGGGAAGGATACGATTTCTTCCGATCCATCGCCGACATTACCGCCCCCTGGGAATTCCGGGACAAACTGCTCTTAAAGGACATCGATACCAAACGCAAAGCCATCGCAAATCAACACCAGACCGTTTTCACGTTAAAACCGACCGAGGTCGATTATCCCTTTGAAATTTTGGTCCTGAAAACCCATCATATTCCTCTGGTTCTGCATGACTATATTTCCCAGGTGCAAATCTCCGCTATTTTTAAAACGATTCATCTGGAATATCTGGCCGATAAATCCATCGAATCCATCGACGACATTAAAGAATTAATCAAAGATATGTAGCGCACCCTGCTTTGCTCTCCGCGCATCCGCCCCGCGAACTTTTACCGTAATCTTCTGCAATAAATAATCAAACCTTTCCTCCGTTATACCCCCATATCTTTATTAAATTCACTTTTAGTTATGACGAAAAAAGAGCAAATTAGATTAACCACCTTAAGTCACGGTTCCGGGTGAGCATGTAAAATTGGTCCCGAGGACCTTGCCCAAGTGTTGGGCAACCTTCATTCTGCTCCCCATGAACGCGTAATCGTTGGTTACAACGGCCAGGACGATGCCGCCGTAATTCGTCTGGACGACGGACGTTTGCTGGTTCAGACCGTGGATTTTTTTACCCCGGTGGTGGATGACCCTTACCTTTTCGGACAAATCGCCGCCGCGAATTCCCTTTCGGATATTTATGCCATGGGAGCGAAACCCCTTTTCGCCCTGAACATCGTAGCCTTTCCGGTTAACGATCTGCCCAAAAGCATGTTAACTACCATTTTGCAGGGTGGGACCGATAAAGCCCGGGAGGCCGGTATACCGATCGTCGGCGGACACAGTGTTGACGATAAGGAACCAAAGTACGGCTTGGTGGTTACCGGCGAAGTGGAACCGAAACGGTTGGTTACCAATACCGGCGCTCAGCCGGGAGACTTATTGGTGCTAACCAAGCCGTTGGGAACGGGAATTATCGCCACGGCGATTAAACGCGACATTGCCTCCGAAAATGCCGTCCAGGTGGCTGTCGATTCGATGACCACGTTGAACAAACTTGCCGCCGACGTAATGACCGAGGTCGAGGTGCACGCCGCCACCGATGTAACCGGGTTTGGCCTTTTGGGTCATTTGCTCGAGCTGTGCCGGACCAGCCATGTTTCCGCCGCGGTTGATTTTTCGGCCCTCGTTTTTCTCCCGGATGTTCTGGAACTGGCTAAAGAGGGCGTCATCCCCGGCGGTACCCGGAGAAATTTGACTTTCGTACAGGCGCACACTCAATTCGAACCCGAAATAACACTTCTGCAGGAATTGCTGATTTGCGACGCCCAGACTTCCGGCGGACTGCTTCTGGCATTGCCACCGGATTCGGCTAAAATATTCCTGGAAAAATTTAACAACCGGTCAAAATTCCCGGCGGTGATTGTTGGTAAAATTATCGAACCC
>JAADGP010000035.1:46437-47448 GCA_013152315.1 FCB group bacterium | reverse complement strand
CCTTGGTGAAACAAAGTGACGGTACTCTGACGGTGGAGGACCCGGATTGAATCCTCCGCGGCGTTTTGCCATTTGGGCCAACACGGCGAAAGCGACCTTTTGGGATACCCTCCCCGGAATCATGTCCTGGGCCGAGGAACGGGGGCTGGAAGTATTTTTTACGACCCGGATCGTAAACAGTCTTGATCACCCGGATCAATACCGGCACGAGGTTATCCGGGAAGCGGACGATTTTTCGCGAATGGATTTTGTGTTGGCATTGGGGGGGGACGGTACGATTTTATCCGCCGCCCGTGCGATCGCGCACCGCCAGGTGCCGATATTGGGAATTCATTTGGGCGATCTGGGATTTTTAGCCAAAGTAACCTTGTCCGATCTCTATACCCGCCTGAACCAGGTAGCCCGAATTATACTCTGGAATTGAGGATGACCCTGCGGGGTATGATTGTAAACGGGGATCAATCGAAAACCTACACGGCCTTGAATGATTTCGTGATCGATAACGGGGACACGCACCGCATGCTAACCTGCCAATTATTGGCCGATAACCGTTTTGTCGGCAAATACAAGGCGGATGGAATTATTATTGCCACGCCCACCGGCTCGACCGCCTATTCCCTCGCCGCCGGCGGTCCGATCGTGGCTCCGGGGGTCAGCTCAATCGTGATCACGCCGATTTGCCCCCATACGTTGACTTCGCGTCCCTTGGTTTTACCCGATTCCTCCGTGATTGAAATTGTTTTTCCGGAAGTATTGGATGGAGCCGGTATTATGGTTGACGGTCAAATCGAGGAGCCGTTGCAAAACAAATCCCGCGTCGTGATTCAAAAAGCGGAATACGACATCGCTTTTATTACCTTTGACGATACCAATTATTTCCAGACCCTGCGGACCAAGATGGGCTGGGGCCGGCGGGGCGACCGGGATAATTGAGGCCATATGACGGAAGAATAAGTCCACCGGCCGGTGCAATATGTGTCGGAACAGAGTGGGGATTCCTATGAAACGTGA
>JAADGP010000035.1:0-46418 GCA_013152315.1 FCB group bacterium | reverse complement strand
CGTGAAACGTGAATTTTGGCTCTTGGTTCTTGGGCTCTTGTCCGCTGGTTGGCGGATTTCACACTTTAAATCTACAATTCACAATGCGGATGGTAATCCGGGTCTTGTTGGGCCTTGTGTTGGCGCAACATGCAGTCGTTCATAACCACCAGTAATCCCGCCTGTTCCGCTTTTTGCGCGGCGCTTTCATTTATTACCCCATCTTGCAGCCAGAGGGCTTTGGCGCCGATTTCGATCGCCGCTTCCACAATCGGTAAAACATGTTCCGGTCGACGGAATACGTCCACCACGTCCACCGTTTCAGGGATGTCTCTTAAGGTGGGGTAACACGGTTCATCCAGGATTTCGGAACAACCGGGATTCACGGGGAAGATCTTGTACCCCACGGATTTTAAATACGCCGCGATCCGCCAGCTGGGTCGCTCGGGTTTGGGTGACAGTCCCACCACGGCGATGGTTTTTAACTGCAAAATTTTGCGGATTGTTTCCGGTTCGTTCATGGCTTTTTTCCTTCACATTTACCAGATAAATTCATTCAGGTTAAGGCTAAGGGTGATCGATCCACCGGTATGCGGACTTCACGCGTTTCCCGCATCCGCTGCGCTCCGACACTAATATTCCGGTAAAACATCGATAACAGAGTCAATATTGTCCCCGGCGTTTGTGTTTGAACAGGTTTTTCAAAATATAGCCCACAATGTGCGGATTTTCTTTCAGGCGACGAATGGAGTAATCAAACCATTCTGCGCCAAAGGGGACATAGATCCGCACCTTATAGTTTTTTGCCAGCAATCTTTTTAAACGCCGGCCTATGGGTACCCCGTAAAGCGCCTGGAATTCGAACCGGTCGGCCGGGAGCGCGCGGTTTTCGATCCAGGTTTCCAGGGTATCGATAATGGTTATGTCGTGGGTGGCAATGGCGGCGTATCCTTCCCCTTCCAAAACGGTTTGCACGGCACGGATAAAATTGTCCCGAATCTTTTGTTTGTCCTGGTAGGCGATGGTGGGATCCTCACGGTAAATGCCCTTGCATATCCGCACGTTGAATCGGGGGCCGTTGAGGCGCTCAATGTCGGCCAACGTGCGGTGCAGGTACGCTTGCAGGACCGTTCCGACTCCGGGATAATGATCGCGGCAGCGCTGATAAATGCGTAGGGTATGATCGGTGTAGGGCGAATTTTCCATATCGATACGCAAAAAGTTGTGGTATTCCCGTGCCTTTTCCAGGACGGCCAGTACATTTTCCTCGGCCAGGAGCGGATCAATTTCCAGGCCCAGGTGAGTTAATTTCAGTGAAATAGTGGAACGGACTTCTTCCGCCGCGATCCGATCGTACAATTGCCGGTATGCGTCACGAATCCGGTAGGAAGCTTCCCGGGAATGAATGTGTTCACCTAAAATGTCCAGCGTGACGGCGTATCCGCGATCATTGAGGCTCCGTACCACCGCGATTGCCTGCTCAACCGTCTCACCGGCTACGTAGGGTTTGGCAAACGGTTTGGCAAACCAGCGGGGGAAAAAGGGCAGTAGAACGGCCAGGGAAGAATTGAACCAGGACATAAGGTGAAATTTAGAGTACACACTTTGTGCACGACAATACATTTGATTCTATGGTTTGAGGGAACTTTACCTTGACTGACGGAAAGCGCACGGTCTAAATTCTCAGCCTTCAATTGGCCTACTGAACGATGGTTCACGACTACGGAACGGTTTTACTTCTTGTCCTCCTGGGGATAATACTTGTCGCTATGCCCCTGTTTATCCAGCGTTTAATTGCCCCTTCAAAACCAAGCTATGAAAAATTATCAACGTATGAGTGCGGTGAAGTGCCGGAGGGATCGGCCTGGGTTCAGTTCAATATCCGTTTTTATGTTATTGCTCTCATCTTTTTGATTTTTGACGTGGAAGTTGTTTTCTTATTCCCCTGGGCCGTGGTATTTAAGGAATTAGGTTTGTTGGCGTTTGTGGAAATGGCAATCTTCCTCTTAATATTAATTGTGGGCCTGATTTATGTCTGGAAAAAGTCCGATTTGAATTGGGTTAAATTGCGCTTGAAATATGCCCGGGGCCGCTACCGGGAATTGGGTTTTGATAATCCGGAGACGAAGTAACCATGGGTGTGTTAGAACATAAATTCCAGGACAATATTGTTGTCGCTTCCGTGGATAAATTATTGAGTTGGGCCCGCTCGACGTCGCCCTGGTATTTCCAGTTTGGTTTAGCCTGTTGCGCCATTGAAATGATGGCTACCGCCGCCAGCCGCCATGACTTGGAACGCATCGGAATGATGCCGCGGTCATCGCCGCGACAGGCCGATGTAATGATTGTCTCGGGGACGGTGACGTTGAAAATGGGGCTCCGTGTGAAACGTTTATATGAACAGATGGCCGACCCCAAGTATGTGATTGCCATGGGTAGTTGCGCCACCAGCGGTGGTCCTTATTGGAAATACGGCTACCACGTGTTAAAGGGCGTGGATCTGGTCGTTCCCGTCGATGTTTATATCCCGGGGTGTCCCCCGCGTCCGGAAGCCCTGTTGGACGGGTTGTTGAAATTACAGGAAAAAATCAGGCATGAGCGCCCCTTAACCAGGAAGACCGGCACATGAGCCAGGATATCCGGACCATTTTAAAAAAGGCCTTTCCCGCGGCCATCGTTGAACAGGAAGCCGAAACCGAGGACTATCTGGAAGTGCGACCCGGCGAATGGTTTGAGATCGCCACTTTTTTGCACGATACCCCCGAATTAAAATTTGATTCCCTGCAATGTATTACCGGTGTGGACTGGGGACCGGAAGCGCACCTGGAAGTGCGTTACAATCTGCATTCCATGGAGCATAAACATAAGCTGGAAATTCGTATTGTTCTTGACCGAACGGCTCCCGAAGTGCCTTCGGTCGAAAAGATTTGGCGCGTGGCCGACTGGTTTGAACGGGAAGTGTATGATATGTACGGGATCGTATTCACCGGTCATCGAAACTTGCGTCGTATCCTGTTACCGGATGACTGGGTCGGCTGGCCCTTGCGAAAGGACTATGAGACGCCGGAAACGTATCATGGTATTGTGGTCCCGAAAATAAAGGAAGAGTGGGAATAATTTTATAACGGGGGAATGTTGAAACCAATTTCAGATATCGACCTTTTGTTGTACCCCTTCCGTGGCGCGGGAAGACCCGTTGTCAATACTGCCGATTTAACCATTTGGGATGGTAAGAACCGTTGAGTGAACAGGATTTGAACGTTTTACAGGTAGAGGGTGAGGAAATGGTCCTCAATATAGGACCTCAGCACCCCAGTACCCACGGCGTGTTACGGTTAAAAGTAAAAACCGACGGGGAAATCGTTTCCGAAATCACCCCCATCATCGGTTATTTACATCGTTGTTTTGAAAAGCATTGTGAAAACCTTTCCTATGAGCAGGTGATTCCGTACACCGACCGTTGTGACTACATTGCTTCCATGAACAATAATTTCGGCTACGTGGTGGCCGTGGAAGAATTGATGGGTATCGAAGTTCCGGAAAGGGTGGAATATATCCGGGTGATCATGGCCGAATTAAACCGGATTGCCAGCCATTTACTGGCCCTGGGGACTTACGGCCTGGATATCGGCGCCTTCACGCCCTTTCTGTACATGTTTCGCGACCGGGAACGCATCCTGGACCTGTTCGAGATGACGTGTGGAGCGCGACTGTTATACAATTACATGTGGGTCGGAGGATTGTCCCATGATTTGCCGGTGGGTTTTGTCGAAGCGGCGTACGACTTTTTGGACTATTTTGAGCCCCAGGTAAAAGAATATAATGACCTCCTGACCTATAACAAGATTTTCATTGAGCGGACGGCCGATATCGGCGTATTGCCGGCCGAGGTGGCCATTAATTACGGCGTGACCGGTCCCAATCTGAGGGGTTCCGGCGTGGCCTGGGATCTCAGGAAGGCGGAACCTTATTCCGTTTATGATCGATTTGAGTTTGATATTCCGGTAGGAAAAGGCCTGGTGGGTTCGGTGGGAGATTGCTGGGACCGGTACTGGGTGCGGGTGCAGGAAATGCTGGAAAGCGTGAAGATTATTCGTCAGGCATTGCAGAAAATGCCTTCCGAAGGCGACGTACATGCCGCCCTGCCGAAAAAAGTACGACCTCCCAAAGGGTCCATTTATAAACGGACCGAAAGTCCGCGGGGAGATTTGGGGTATTATATTATCAGTAGCGGTAAGCCGGTTCCCTTCAGGATAAAAATGCGTTCACCGGCCTTCACGGCGCTTTGTGTCCTGGATGAAATTGCCCGGGGTTGGATGATTTCCGATGTCTTGGCCATATTGGGTAGTCTGGATATTGTGTTGGGAGAAATAGACCGCTGATGTTTGAAAATTTGACATCCCTGGAATGGTTACTGTGGCTGATTCTGGCCGGCCTTTTATTGTTTGGCCTGATGGCGGTGAATGCCCTGGCGGCCGTTTACGCGGAACGAAAGTTATCCGCTTTTATGCAGGATCGTTTAGGCCCCATGGGGCAGGGGGCCGGGTTCCATGCCGGCAAATGGGGAATGCTCCAGACCGTTGCCGACGCCCTGAAATTGATTTTGAAAGAGGATATTATTCCCCGGGCTGCGGATCGGCGACTGTTTATCATCGCTCCTTACATTATTTTCATCGGCGCGTTTATCGCCATTGCCGCGTTGCCCTTCAGCGAATATATTCAGGTGATTGATATCAATCTTGGCATTTTTTATCTCCTTGCCGTTTGCTCCCTTGGTGTGGTCGGGTTGATCACGGCCGGTTGGGCTTCCGATAATAAATGGTCGCTTTACGGAGCTTTGCGTTCGGCCGCGCAAATTGTCAGTTATGAAATTCCGGCCGCCCTCTCCATTATTGTCGTTGTTATGCTCACCAGCACGCTGGATCTCCAGGGCATTATTCGCAGTCAGGAAGGGGTAATCTGGGGCATCCTGCCGAACTGGATCATATTTAACAATCCTTTCGCTTTCCTGGCCTTCTTTATCTATTTCATCAGTGGCGTGGCGGAAACGAACCGGACTCCTTTCGATATCCCCGAGGCCGAATCCGAATTGGTAGCCGGTTTTCACACCGAGTACTCCGGCATGCGTTGGGCGTTTTTCTTTTTGAGCGAATACGCCAACATGTTTATCGTCTGCGGAATTGCCACCGTGGCCTTTCTCGGAGGTTGGCAAAGTCCGGTTCCGGGGTTTATGGATTCCGGTGCGTGGGGATTGTTCTGGTTCTTCGGAAAAGTATTATTCCTGATATTCGTTATGATCTGGTTTCGTTGGACTTTTCCGCGCCTGCGTGTTGACCAACTGATGGGTGTGGCCTGGAAAGTATTATTACCATTGGCTTTGCTGAATATTTTCGGAGTGGGATTGTGGTCTTTGTACATCGGATAGATTTCATGTTCGGCTTCCGATCGGAATCGAAGGAAGGGACGGAGCAATGAGTCGCTATTTCGCAAATATATGGGAAACGGTGACCACCCTGATGATCGGCCTGGGAGTGACTCTCAAACACCTGTGGCATATTCGCCGGGGATACGTGACCCTGCAATACCCGGAGGAAAAATGGCCGCGCCCGGAGCGCAAGATCGGTTTCGATCATGACGATTACAACGTAATCCGGTCCCGGTTGCACGTGGATATCGATGATTGTATCGGATGCATGAAATGCGAGCGGGCATGTCCGGTGGGCTGTATTCATATTACCACCGTGAAAGTACCCAAGGATGTTGATTTGGGGACTACCTCCAATGATACCAAAAAACGCCTGTTGGTCACCCGTTTCGATATCGATATGAGTGAGTGCATGTATTGTAATTTGTGTACCTATCCCTGTCCCGAAAGTTGTATTTATATGACCGGAGGTCCCAATTCCGGCAAGCATCCCATCGATTACGAATTTTCCGAATTCGACCGGTGTAATTTGATCTACCGTTTCGCGAACGTTAGTCCGGAGGAAGTGGAGCGCATCACCACTTCTTCGGCCAAACCCCGGACGGAAGGAGTGGCAGCTTAATGGCCGAAGCGGCTTTTTGGCTTGTGGTGGCGGTAACGCTGGTATCGGCGTTTATCGTGGTAACCAGCAGGAACCTTTTTTATTCGGCAATCTCCTTGTTGTTTACCTTTTTCGGAGTTGCCGGTCTCTATATATTCCTGTGGGCCGATTTCCTGGCCGGTGTCCAGGTGTTGATTTATATCGGCGGCATCCTGATCCTGATTTTGTTTGGAATCATGTTGACCCACAAAATCACCAGCGTGGATATTGCGCATACCAGCATCCAGCAGGGCGTGGGAGGAATCGTCGTTTTATTTTTGTTCGCCGCCTTGGCGTGGATGATCGTCAGGACGCCATGGTTGGTGGCAGCGGCTCCGGAGCCGCAGGGAACAGCCGGTGAAATCGGGAAATTGTTAATGACGGATTATCTGCTTCCGTTCGAAGTAGCTTCGGTATTATTACTGGGAGCGCTGTTGGGCGCGGCGGTCCTGTCACGGAAAGGTAACTAATGGAACAGTTAAACAGTTATTTGATCGTGGCCGCGATTTTGTTTTGTTTGGGTTTATTCGCCGTCATTACCCGTCGTAACGGAGTGGCCGTTCTCATGGGTATTGAGCTGATTCTGAATTCCGCGAATATCAATTTCGTGGCTTTTGCGCGATTTGGGGGGATGAATTTTTCCGGACATATTTTCGCGTTATTTGTCATCATTATGGCGGCTGCGGAAGCGGCCGTGGCCTTGGCCATTATCATCAATCTATATCAGAACTTTAAGTCCATAAACGTCGACGAAGCACAACAGTTACAACGATGAATATCTTCATTCAATACGCCCTGGTAATCTATTTCCTGCCGCTGATCGCTTTTGCGATACAGATATTTGTGGGAAAACGTCTCCCGCGGCAGGGCGACTGGGTTTCCATCGGGGCCATTTTAACCACCCTGGTATTGGCCCTGGCCATGTTTGCCAGCATGTTGTTGAATTATAATCCTGATTTTAAAACCCAGGCGGCTTTCACCTGGATTGACCAGGGGGCCTTTCAGATCCGGATGGGATTCCTGATCGATAATATTACCATTGTCATGCTGTTGGTAGTGGCGCTCATTTCCAGTATGAGTCATATTTATTCTCTCAAGTACATGGCCGGGGATCCACGTTATTCACGATATTACGCTTTCTTGTCGCTCTTCACTTTCAGTATGAACGGCATAATTCTGGCCGATAATCTGGTATTTCTTTACATGAGTTGGGAATTAGTCGGATTGAGCTCGTACCTCCTGATCGGCTTTTGGTTCGAGAAGGATTCCGCCGCCAATGCCGGAAAGAAGGCCTTTTTGACCAACCGCGTTGGTGATATTGGTTTCTTTATCGGTATTCTGATCTTCTTTACGGCGATCGGTTCCTTTTCTTATGGCGATATTTTCGCGGGCGTGGCCGCCGGAAAACTTACCGGTACCTTGCTTACCCTGGGAGGAATCGGATTGTTTATGGGAGCGGTGGGTAAATCAGCCCAGTTTCCGCTGCATATCTGGCTGCCGGACGCGATGGAAGGTCCCACTCCCGTCTCCGCCTTAATCCATGCCGCCACGATGGTCGCCGCCGGCGTATATATGATGGTGCGTCTATTCGGATTAATGACCCCCGATACCTTGCTCGTTGTCGCCTATATTGGCGGCTTTACCGCCTTTTTTGCGGCGACGATTGCGATTACCCGCAACGATATCAAGCAGGTGTTGGCCTATTCGACCGTCAGCCAGTTAGGGTACATGATCCTTTCCGTGGGGACCGGCGCGTACGTGGCCGCCTTTTTTCATCTGCTTACCCATGCGATGTTCAAAGCCAATTTGTTTTACGGCGCCGGCAGCGTGATCCATTCCATGCATCATGCCCTGCATAAAAAACAGGATCATGAGACCGATCCGCAGGATATGCGTAACATGGGTGGTTTCAAATCCAAAATGCCGATTACGTACTGGTCGATGATGGCCAGTACCCTGGCCATCTCCGGGGTCCCGTTTTTTTCCGGCTTTCTCTCGAAAGACGCGATCCTTGCCGGAACATTGTCCTTTGCCGGTAAATATCCCCAACACTTCTTATTGCCCGTTTTTGGATTTGGCGCCGCTTTGATTACGGCTTTCTATATGTTTCGGTTGATGTACATGACGTTTCATAACCAGCCGCGTCGTCCCGATATTTATAATGAAATTCAGGAATCCCCCCGGGAAATGACTTTCCCGCTGATTTTGTTGGCAACCTTGTGTTTGTTCATTTTTTATACCCTGCCAAACGTGAATCCGTTATCGGATAAAGGGTGGTTCAGCACTTTAATTGTTGCCCGGGATTCCGTGGTACCGGTTGAAATGGGGCCGGTCATTGCTTCCGAAATTGAGGAAGGAATGCACCACAGCCATTATCCGGCCATGGGAATTTCCATCGTGGTTGTGGCCCTTGGTATCCTGCTGGCCTGGCTTATGTACCTGAAAGGAAAACTATCGCCCGCGGCGTGGGCCGAAAAGCTCAAGCCTTTTTATCGCCTTTCGGCGGGTAAATATTTCGTGGATGAGTTATATGCGAAGTATCTTTATCGCCCGGTTCTTGGTTTGGCTGACCGTATCGGTTACCTTGATTGGGACCTTTACGATAAATATTTTATCAACGGGTTTGGCCGTGTGACGACCTGGCTGTCGAATCTGTCCGGTAAATTGGATTACGATGGTCTTGATCAGGGGATTATCGACGGTATCGGTCGCGTGATTCGTTATCTGGGAGCAGTCTTACGCGGACTGCAGACAGGACGTTTGCAGAGTTACCTCTTATTCGCTCTTTTGGGCATAATAATAATCCTGGTTTTTCAAACAATTTAATGGGCTCAAGTACTATAAAATTTTAAAGGATGTAGGATGGAAACACATATTCTGAGTTGGTTGGTTTGGTTACCTATTGTCGGGATGGTGGCCATCGCGTTTATTCCGCGGGAAAAAAGTGAAGTAATTAAAATCGTGGCGGCGGTTACCACCGGATTGCAATTATGGCTGGCGGTCATGCTGTGGTTACGATTTGACACGACCACCGGCGGAATGCAATTTATGGAACAAGCCGAATGGATTCCGACGTTTAACATCGCCTATAAGTTAGGTGTCGACGGGCTGAGCCTGCCCATGGTTTTGCTGACGCCGCTGCTGTCGTTCCTGGCGATTTTTGTCAGTTGGAATATCAAGAAGGCGGTTAAAGGATATTTTGCCCTCTTCCTGCTGCTGGATACGGGGATGATCGGGGTTTTCCTTTCGATGGATTTCTTCCTGTTTTACGTGTTTTGGGAAGTCATGTTGTTACCGATGTACTTTTTGATCGGTATGTGGGGCGGTCCCCAGCGGGAATACGCGGCGATTAAATTTTTCCTGTTTACCCTGGTGGGGTCGGTCCTGATGTTGATTGCCATTTTGGCTTTGTATTTTACCTGCGGGCGCACGTTCGATATTCAGCTCCTGATACAAACCGCTCCCGAGGCCCTGGATGGCGTACTCTGGTGGGGAATAAGTGCAATCAAGGTAATATGGGTTTTGTTGTTCATTGGATTTGCGATAAAGGTTCCGATTTTTCCGCTCCATACCTGGTTGCCGTTAGCCCATGTGGAAGCGCCGACGGCGATTTCGGTAATCCTGGCCGGAATCCTGCTGAAAATGGGACTTTACGGACTCCTGCGAATTAATTATGGCATGTTGCCGGAGGCTGTCTGGTGGTTTGTGGGCACCCTCGCCGTATTGGGTTTGATCAATGTCATCTGGGGGGCTTTATGCGCGTTGGCGCAGACGGATTTGAAGAAAATGGTCGCCTATTCCAGTATTAATCACATGGGATACGCTCTTTTGGGGATGGCCGCGGTCGTAGCGGCGGGTTCCATTCACGGTACCAACATTGGCGCGGCCCAGGCCGGACTAAGCGGAGCGATTTTCCAGATGTTCAACCACGGAACCATCGCGGCCATGTTGTTTATTTTGGTGGGGGTTATCTACGACCGGGCCCATCACCGGGACATTAACGGTTTCGGTGGGTTGGCGAAGCAAATGCCGGTTTATGCCGGAGTCGTGGCGGTGGCCTTTTTCGCCGGCTTGGGTCTGCCCGGTTTGTCAGGTTTCATCAGTGAGTTTATGTGTTTTGTGGGCGCTTTTCCGGTGTTTCGACTTATTGTCATCCTTTCCACGCTCGGAATTTTGTTGAACGCCGCCTATTTCCTGTGGGCTTATCAGCGGATATTCTTTGGAAAATTAAATGAAAAGTATAAGGACTTACCGGATATCAACGGCCGGGAGTTGTTCGCCGTCGTGCCCCTGGCCGTAATTACGTTGATCCTGGGTGTGTATCCCCGGCCCTTCCTGGATTTAATCAAGGAAACGGTAATCGTGATTATCAATCATGTTACTCTTTATGGCGGTAGCATTGGACCGTTGCCCTGAAAATAAAATGACGAATCAATACAAACGTGTAAAAGCTTGGAAACGAATCAGTATCGTTGAGATGGATATTACGTCCCATGGATAATTATCAGAGCTTAGCTTATTTCTGGCCGGAATTCATTTTGGTGGGCACCGCCATCGTGGCCATCCTGATGGACTTGCATTATCAGCGTGCCCAATCGTATAAAGTGGGATATTGGGTATTGGCGGGCTTCCTTTTGGCCCAGATTGCGATTTTCGTGCAACCCCACGAGACGCTGACCTTGTTCCTGGATTCAGTTGCTTTTGATCCCTTCGGCCGATTTTTTAAAACGGTAATTATCCTGGCCACGTTTTTTATCCTGGTGGTAAGTCCCTATAGTAACGAATTAAAAAATTACCGGACAGGCGAGTATTATATTCTGATAGCCATAATGGCCTTTGGAATGTTCCTGATGGTTTCGGCGCTTGATTTGATCATGGTTTATCTATCGATCGAAGTTGTGTCGATTACTTCTTTTGTTTTGGCAGGATACCTCAGGAAAGATAAGCGGTCTAATGAATCGGCCTTAAAGTACGTGATTTATGGCGCTTTTTCCTCCGGATTAATGCTTTTTGGCCTCAGTATCCTCTTTGGTTTGACCGGCACCACCAAGCTGTTTGAGATCCGATCGGCTTTGGGGCAGCTTGACAGCAGCGCCAATTATGCCCTTATTTTATCGGCGATATTGATCCTGGCCGGTTTCGGATATAAAATATCCATTGTTCCCTTTCATTTTTGGACTCCGGATGTTTATGAAGGGGCCCCCACGACGATCACGGCCTATTTATCGGTTGCTCCCAAAGCGGCCGGATTTGCCATCCTGATCCGTTTTTTCCATACCGTGTTTACGGATGGCGGAGCGTTATCGGCCGCCAATTGGATCGGCGACACCGGTTTGCCTTGGCCCCAGTTGTTGGCGGTACTCTCCGTTGTAACTATGACGTTGGGAAACGTGGTGGCGCTTCAACAAACCAGCGTGAAACGAATGCTGGCGTACTCAAGCATTGCCCATGCCGGCTATATGTTGATGGCTCTGCCCTTATTATCCGGTGAAGGCTTATACGCCATCATGCTGTACCTGGTCATGTATTTATTCATGAATTTGGGCGCGTTTATCGTGGTAATAGCGGTGAAAAACAAAACCGGTGAGGAATCCTTCGAGGCCTTTCGTGGTTTGGGCTGGGAGATGCCATTCCTGGGGATGGTAATGATGGTATTCATGTTTTCTTTGACCGGTCTTCCTCCCACGGCCGGGTTTATCGGAAAATTTTACCTCTTTGCAGCCGTAATTAAAGCCGGTCCCCAATTCTATTGGTTGGCAATAATCGGCGTGTTAAATAGTGTCGTCTCATTATATTATTACCTGCGTGTAATGAAAATGATGTTTCTGGAAGGTGAACATAAAGACGTATTAACTACTCCGGCCACAATGGTGACGGTGGTATTAATATGTTTGGCGATTCCGGCCCTGGTATTCGGTATTTTCTGGTCGCCGGTGGCCGATTGGGTCAACCAGTCGCTCATGTTCTTCACGCAGGGAATGTAATTAATTATGGTAAGTAATACATGACAGATATACGCATACGTAAAGGACATAATATCAAAATAGCGGGTGAGCCGAAACCGGAAGTAATAGCCGGAGAACGCCCGGCAACGGTTGCTCTGGTCCCGGTGGAATTTCGATATGTGAAACCAAAATTGCTTGTTAAGGAAGGGGATACCGTGCAACTTGGCGCCCCTGTCTTTTTTGACAAGCGAAACCCCCAGGTACGCTGGGCGTCGCCGGGCGGGGGAACGGTTACGAAAATTCAGTTCGGTCCGCGGCGGGTGATCGAAAAGGTAATCATTACCCTGGATCGTGAAGAGGAGATTTTCACCGTACCGGTTTATGATCAGGATACCCTGAGCACGCTGGACCGGGGAAGAATCATTGAAACGTTGTTGGCGGCAAATTTATGGCCCCTGATCCGGCAAAGGCCCTTCAATAAAATCGCTAACCCGGATGACAAACCGAAAGCGATTTTTATTTCCGGATTGAATACCGCGCCTCTGACTGTTGATTTGGAACTGGCTCTGGAAGGGCAGGAGCGGAGCTTTCAGGCCGGTCTGACGGTCCTGAACCAGTTAACCGAGGGGGCGGTGCATCTGACCATTTCGTCGCAATGCCGGCAACCGGCCCTTACCGGTGCCAAAAATGTGGTTTTGCATCGGATTTCGGGACCCCATCCCGCCGGAAACGTGGGTATCCAGATTCATCACATCGACCCGATTAATCCCGGCGATATTGTGTGGACCGTAACCGCCCAGCAAGTGGTTATTCTGGGCAAACTGTTTTTAACCGGTCAGTACGATCCCACAATAGTCGTCTCCGTTGGCGGTCCTTCCGTCAAGAGCCCGATTCACGTAAGAACCCGGATGGGAGTCGCTCTGGCGACCCTATTGTCGGAACGATTGAAAACAGGAGATCATCGTATCGTGAGCGGGGATGTATTGACGGGTCACAAAGTGGACCTGGACGGTTACTTACGGTTTTATGACACCACTGTCTCCGTAATTCCGATCAATAAGAAGCGCCCCTTCCTGGGTTGGTTACGGCTGGGCAGCAATAAGACGGTATACACTCTGACGCGGGCGTACGCGGCTTTCAAACATGAACAATTTGACTTTACCACTTTAAAAAACGGCAGCGCGCGGGCGCTGGTACCCATCGACGCCTGGGAAGAAGTATTGCCGATGGATATCCTGCCCAATCCTCTTTACCGTAGTATTCTGGCCCGGGATGTGGAAGAAATGGAAAAACTGGGTATCCTGGAGTGCGATGAAGAGGATTTCGCGCTCTGCACGTTTGCCTGTCCCAGTAAAATAAATTTGGGACGAGTCATTCGTGAGGGTTTGGATTTAATGGAAAAGGAAATCTGATCGCAAACCCGGATATTGAACCGATCGGAAGGATATTGTGAATACATTGAACACGCATTTTGAACAGGTAAGGCTTTTGGTGAATGGTCAAAATCGGTTACAGACAAAAGAAACGATTTGGCCGTTCGGCAGCCTTTTCATTTTAGGAGCTTTTATTTAAATCATGAAATTCCTGCGGAAAACGATGGACCGGATTCGTCCGGCTTTTGAATCGGGAGGAAAGCTGAAACGCTGGTATCCCGTCTTTGAGATGATCGATACTTTTTTGTTCAACACCGATGAAGAAACCATCGAGGGCCCCCATATTCGTGATAGTATTGATTTGAAACGGGTAATGATCATCGTCGTCGTGGCTTTGATCCCGGCCCTGATTTTCGGTGTAATGAACGTTGGTTATCAGGAAGCGTTAGCCAAAGGAATCGCCCGAGACTGGGCGAGTAATCTTGCCGCCGGAATGAGATTGTTTATTCCGATTGTGCTTGTCAGTTATCTTACCGGCGGATTTTGGGAGGTCTTGTTCTCCATCGTCCGGCGGCGCGATGTGGATGAAGGTTTCCTCGTAACCGGGTTACTAATTCCTCTGATTATGCCGCCCACCGTTCCCCTTTGGCAGGTGGCCGTGGCGACAACCTTTGGAGTCGTGATCGGGAAAATGATATTCGGCGGTACCGGGATGAATATTTTTAACCCGGCCCTGACGGCCCGCGCCTTTGTCTTTTTCGCTTATCCGCAAAGCATTTCCGGGGACCAGGTTTGGGTCAACGGACCGGATGGCTTTTCCGGCGCCACGGCTTTGTCCGTTCCGGCCGGTGAAATAAGCAAAAACGCGGTTGAATTACTGAGTCGCGTACAGCAATTTGATTACTCCTGGACCAACATGTTCATAGGTTGGATTCCCGGTTCCATCGGTGAAACCAGCAAACTGATGATTCTTATCGGCGCGGCGATACTAATATTCACGAAAATCGGTTCCTGGAGAATAATGGTTAGTGGTGTTATCGGGTTGATTGTGACCGCCTTGATCACCAATTTTTTCGCTCCTTATTCGACGAATACCATGTTGACGCTGCCGCCCCAATATCATTTGGTAATGGGCGGGTTCCTGTTTGGAATTGTTTTCATGGCCACGGATCCGGTTTCAGCCGCTTTTACCAATCGAGGACGATGGATATACGGCTTTCTGATCGGATTCCTGACGGTAATAATACGAGCGATTAACCCGGCTTATCCGGAGGGAGCCATGTTGGCGATTTTGCTGATGAACGCCTTTTCGCCACTCATTGACTATTTTGTTGTGCAGGGAAATATTAAAAAGAGGTTGGCCCGCTATGCGCAGTAACTTGTATGTACTTGGCTTTATGTCCAGCATTACGGTAATCCTGGGCATATTACTTTCACTGGCTGCGACTTCTTTAAAAGAAAAGCAGGATTTGAACATTCAACTGGATATTAAGAAAAATATCCTGCGCTCGCTGGGGATTCCGGAAGATCGGTCGCAAAAATTATCGCCCGAGGAGGTTCAGTCGCTCTTCGACGAAAAGATAAAAACCATTCGGGTTAATGAACAGGGCAAGGAAGATCCCAAGGGCAATTTGCTGGTTTATATCAAAATGGAAAACGGCAAACCCGATGGATATGCCATTCCCGTCTCCGGGAAAGGACTCTGGTCCACGATTTACGGTTATTTGGCCATTGAGCCGGATGGCAAAACCGTAAGAGGGATCACGTTTTACAAGCATGGTGAAACCCCCGGTTTGGGTGGGGAAATCGAGAAAGAGTGGTTCACCTCGAATTTTGTCGGCAAACAAATTGTCGATGCCGAGGGCAATACGGTGGGTATCCATGTGGTGAAGGGCAAAGTTAATCCGAATGATAAAAATGCGGTGCATGAAGTGGATGGAATTTCAGGGGCGACAATGACCGGTAAGGGAGTTTCCCGTTTTCTGGAGAAAGACATTAAGATGTACGGTCCTTTTTTCCAGAGAATACGTGCCGGTATTAATTAAGATCATAACCGTCTTATATAAAAAGAAAAATATTGCAGGTGAGTAACTCATGGGGTTCTTAAATAAAAAATCACAACAGGTGTTAGCCGATCCCTTAGTCCGTAATAATCCTATCGCGATTCAGATTCTGGGGATTTGTTCCGCCCTGGCCGTCACCGTTAAGATGGACACGGCGGTGGTTATGACGTTAGCGGTAATGTTCGTATTGAGCTTATCAAACACGGTAATCGCCATGATAAGAAAACTGATTCCCAACCGTGTGCGAATCATAGTCCAGTTAACAATCATCGCTTCCCTGGTTATCATTGCCGATCAGATACTACGGGCCTATTTGTATGATATCAGCAAACAGTTATCGGTTTTCGTGGGACTGATTATAACCAATTGTATTGTTATGGGCAGGGCGGAAGCCTTTGCCATGCAGAATCCCCCGGGCAAAGCTTTCCTGGATGGGTTGGGCAATGCCATGGGATATGGCTTAATCCTGATAACCATTTCCTTTTTCCGTGAATTGTTTGGCAGCGGATCAATATTTGGTTTCCAGGTCGTTCCCCAGGCCCTGTACGATGCCGGTTACAGCAATGCGGGGTTGTTTGTTTTATCGCCGGGCGCGTTCATTATCCTGGGATTATTTATCTGGGCTCAACGTTCGCTAACCAAATACGAGGAAGCCTGAGATGTTGGAACATTATCTATCCTTAGTTACCAAAGCAATATTTATTGAAAATATTTTACTGGCCTACTTTCTGGGCATGTGCTCTTTTCTGGCCATTTCCAAGAAAGTGGAGACCTCAATCGGTTTGGGAGTGGCGGTGGTTTTCGTTTTGACGATTACAGCTCCGGCCAATTGGTTGATTCACCACTTTTTTCTTGAAGAAGGGGCCTTGGCCTGGGCCGGATTGCCCGATGTTGATTTAAGTTACCTGAATTTTATCGCTTTTATCGCGGTTATCGCCGCCATGGTTCAACTGGTTGAAATGATATTGGACCGCTTTTCCCCGGCGCTCTACCAGAGTCTGGGGATTTTCCTTCCCCTGATTGCCGTGAACTGCGCTATCCTGGGAGGATCATTATTTCTGGTCGAACGTCAATATACTTTTGGTGAATCGACGGTTTTTGGTTTCGGCTCGGGGATGGGGTGGTTTCTGGCCATAACCTCCATGGCCGCGATACGACATAAATTACGATATTCGGATGTGCCCAAAGGGTTACGGGGATTGGGAATTACCATGTTATTAACCGGTCTGTTGTCCATGGCTTTCATGGCTTTTTCAGGGATCGATTTATAGGAAGAAAAGATGGTTATTACTGCGCTCACAGGTGTTATTGTTTTTACCGTATTAATTCTCTTGCTGGTTCTGATATTGAATTATGCGGAAAGCAAACTTCTGCCTCAGGGTGAGGTGGAGATCAGGATCAACGGTGATGCGGATAGAGTGGTGAAGGTAAAACCGGGCTCCTCTTTATTGGGAGCCTTGATGTCGAAAAAAATCTATTTACCCTCCGCTTGCGGTGGGGGCGGTACCTGTGCCCAATGTAAGTGCCAGGTTTTGGAAGGCGGGGGAGAAATCTTACCCACCGAAACCAACCATATCAGCCGGCGGGAAGCAAAAGAGCATTGGCGCCTGGCTTGCCAGGTAAAAGTAAAAGAGGATATGGTAATTCGTGTCCCGGATGAAATATTCAATATCCGGAAGTGGGAATGCACCGTTCGGTCCAATCGCAACGTAGCCACGTTTATCAAAGAATTGATAATGGACTTGCCGCCCGGGGAAAATTTGAATTTCAGAGCCGGAGGGTATATTCAAATCGATATCCCGCCTTACGAACTTGATTACAAGGAATTCGACATCGAGCCGGAGTACCGGGATATGTGGGATAAGTTTGATATGTGGAAATATCACGCGGTAAATGAAGAACCCATCTACCGTGCCTATTCCATGGCCAATCATCCGGCCGAAGGTAATATCGTTATGCTGAATGTCCGTATAGCGTCGCCGCCCCCCTGGGCGCCCGATGCGCCTCCGGGAAAGGCCTCATCCTATATTTTCAATCTGAAGCCCGGCGATAAAGTTACGATATCGGGTCCTTACGGGGAATTCTTTGCCAAGGATACGAACCGGGAAATGGTTTACATCGGCGGCGGTGCCGGGATGGCGCCCATGCGCAGCCATATCTTCGACCTGTTTTATACCAAAAATACGGGTCGTAAAGTATCCTATTGGTACGGGGCGCGTTCCGTAAGGGAAATGTTTTACGATGAAGATTTCAGGAAACTCGAGCAGAAATTTCCAAACTTTACTTACCAGGTAGCCTTGTCGGAACCGTTGCCCGAAGATAAATGGGAAGGGCCGGTTGGATTTATTCATCAGGTATTATACGATATGTATTTGAAAAACCATGAAGATCCCACCGAGATCGAATATTACATGTGCGGACCTCCCCCGATGATTGATGCGGTCGATAAGATGTTATATGACTTGGGAGTCGAACCGGAAATGATCGCTTATGATAAATTCGGTTAAAAAGCGTCACCCACAATATCGTTTATATGCCCAATTCCGGTTGGGCATTTTTTTCTTGTTGCTCCTGTTTGTCGGGTGTACCCGAAAACCCCCGGAAATTGTTCTTACCGGACAAACCATGGGTACAACCTACACGGTGAAAGTTTTACCCGGGGATTTACCGGTGAACTCCGAATCCTTGCAGGCCGGGATTGACTCGGTCCTCGTGGAAATAAACCGGCAGATGTCCACATATTCGGAACAAAGTGAAATAAGTCGGTTCAATCGGTCCCGTGACTTAGCCCCTTTCCCGGTTTCGTCCGCTTTTGCCGCCGTTGTACAAAGGGCACTGGAAATATCGGCCCTTACGAAGGGCGCCTTTGACATAACCGTAATGCCTTTGGTGGATTTGTGGGGTTTCGGTCCTCACCATTCCGCGGATGATCAAATCTGGTCTCCTCCCAAAGCATCCGAAATTGAAATCATGTTGCGGAAAATCGGGTTCGATAAACTTTCGGTAGCAGACGGAACAATTCAAAAGGCCATTCCCGGTCTCCAACTCGATGTTAACGCCATTGCCAAAGGTTACGGTGTTGACGCCGTGGCGAATTACCTGATGGATCGTGGATTCAATCGATTTCTGGTAGAGATCGGCGGCGAGGTTCGCGGTTTGGGAGAAAATCAAAAGGGGGAACCCTGGCTGATCGGGATAGACCAACCCCGGTTAGGTTCATTCCCGGGTGCGGATATTCGTGCTACTGTTCTCCTGGAAAATAATGCGCTGGCAACTTCCGGGGATTATCGCAATTATTTCGAATATCAGGGAGAATTGTATTCGCACGCAATTGATCCCCGGACGGGATATCCGACCCAATCCAAAGTGGCATCGGCCACGGTTATGGCTCCCACTTGCATGGATGCCGACGCACTGGCAACCGCATTGATGATTTTGGGAGAGGAAGAAGGCTTGAAACTGATTGAATCATTACCGGAAGTGGAAGCCCTGATCATAATCAGAGAGCGTGACGGGCAATTCCGGCAACGTGTTTCTTCCGGAATGAAACTGAATAAATAAGGATTACAGGGTATCGGGTGGAGTGTGAGGACTGCTTTCGCAGTGGCCGGCGTCGCCGCCGCAAACGGAACAATTGCCGGTTCCTCCGCAGGAACCCCTGAGAGGTCGATTCCCGAACAGAACTCCGATCCCCAGCCCCAAGAGGGCGATCCCGACAGCGACAATGGATAGTACGATTTCCATAAACCAAGTTACGAAACTAATCAAATATGGTTCCATATTAAGCCCAAAAGGATTTTTACATAACCTTTATGGGATAAAACCGTTAATTTTGCGCTCATTATTTTCAATTACAGGGTAGTGGTATGGTCGATATGAAAAAACATCAAGCTTTGGCATGGCGGTGGTTACCAGTTCTTTTCCTTGCGGCACCCGGGGTGATTTTGGCTTCCGGCGGCGGGCAAACATCGGTTCCGCATCTGGACGGTTCCGATTTATCGATTATATGGATGATTCCCTTTGCGGGTATCCTGTTGTCGATTGCCGTGTTTCCACTGGTTGCCCCCCGGTTTTGGCATCACAATTTTGGTAAAATCTCGTTCTTTTGGGGGGCGATCCTGGTCGTTCCTTTTATTTTCAAAGAGGGGTTGTCAACGGCCACTTATGAATTATTGCACGTCGGCCTGTTGGAATACATTCCCTTCATTATTCTTTTATTATCCTTGTTTACCATATCGGGCGGTATTCGCTTAACGGGTCGTTTGGTCGGTAGCCCCGGCGTAAATGTTGTTATTCTGTTACTTGGGACCGTTCTGGCCAGTTGGATGGGAACAACCGGCGCCGCTATGCTGTTGGTCCGTCCCCTGTTGCGAGCCAACAAATGGCGTAAACACCAGGTCCATACAATTGTATTCTTTATTTTCCTGGTAGCCAATATTGGCGGATCGTTAACGCCGTTAGGGGATCCACCGCTTTTCCTGGGATTCTTAAAGGGCGTGGATTTTTTCTGGACCACCAAGGCGATGTTTTTGCCCATGTCTTTTATGGTGGGATCACTTTTAATTATATTTTTTCTACTGGATTCATATTATTATCGTAAAGAGGACCTAAGCCAAATCGAATTTATTCCCGGCGATAAAAAATTGGGACTGGAAGGGTCGTTTAATATTTTATTGCTGGGGGGAGTAATTGCTTCGGTTCTTTTAAGCGGATTATGGAATCCTCATCAAACCTTTACGGTTTATCACGTGGAAATTGAGTTGCAAAACCTCGCGCGCGACATTTTATTGCTCGTATTAACACTTATGAGTTGGCGCCTTACTCCCATGGTGGTTCGGAAAGCGAATGAATTTACATGGTTCCCCATTTTGGAGGTGGCGAAATTATTTGCGGGGATATTTGTAACCATCATTCCCGTTATTGGTATTTTACGCGCCGGTGTCGATGGAGCAATGGCATCGGTGATCGAAACATTGACCCGCAACGGGGAACCGTGGAACGCTATGTACTTTTGGCGCACCGGTGTTCTGTCAAGTTTTCTTGATAACGCGCCGACCTATCTGGTGTTTTTTAATGCCGCCGGAGGAAATCCTGTTGAACTAATGGGACCTTTCCATAATACTCTCCTGGCGATTTCCGCCGGGGCGGTTTTTATGGGCGCCAATACGTACATTGGCAACGCGCCTAACTTCATGGTTAAATCAATCGCTCAGGAAAGCGGGATTGTAATGCCCAGTTTCTTCGGGTATATGTTGAAATATTCGTTACCGATACTGATACCGCTGTTTATCCTGATTACCTTTATCTTTTTCTGATGCGTATTTCAAAGGTTACAACCAAAACAGGCGACCGGGGACAGACTTCATTAGGACGGGGGGAAAAAGTATCGAAATCCCACCCCCGGATTCAATGTTTGGGCGGCGTGGATGAGTTAAATGCCCAGGTCGGGTTTGCGATTGTTGCCTGTAACGATACATTTACCATTGCCGAATTAAAATCAATCCAGAATGATTTATTTAACTTAGGAGGGGAAATCGCAACCCCGAATCTGGAAAAATCGTTATTGCCGGAACAACGGGTAGGCTTTCTCGAACAAAGAATCGAAGCCATGAACGAGGAATTACCTCCCCTGAAAGAGTTTATTCTGCCCGGTGGAGATGAATTTTCAGCTCGTTTACACATTGCGCGAACCGTGTGCCGACGGGTCGAGCGCGATATTGTTGGGTTCCCGTCCGAAGAAACGGATATTCATCAAACGGTTTGGTTAAGGTATTTGAACCGCTTGTCCGATTATTTCTTTGTGCTTGCGAGGTATCACAACTCCCAACAGGGCGTTAAGGAGAATATGTGGGAGCAAACATCCTGAGTTGAATTCTCCCCTTGACCCGAATTTATTTCATGAGCTTGTGAATAAATCACCCGCCACCGCATTCCGCGGGATTTTCGACGGACAGCATGTCAGGTTAGAATTATTACTAAAAAACACCTAAATTTTATGTCTTATTAGAAATGAACAATGGTTGATTGGAAAAACGTAAATAAACTCATTAATGAAGCCCAGCAAATATTGCTGACTACTCATGAAAAACCGGACGGAGACGGCTTGGGGTGTGCGGCCGCGATGTACCATTACCTAATCGGACAAGGAAAGGATTGCCGGGTTATTAACCATTCGTCCCTTCCTGCTGAATACCGGTTCCTGGATCCCGACGGCGTATTTGAAACCTATCGTTCCGACACTCACGATACCTGGTTGGAAAAAGCCGACCTGGTCATCATATTCGACGTGGGCGACTATAAACGCTTGCAGTCCATAGGTATTGCCATTCAACGTTTCGCTTTAAAGACCCTGAATATCGATCATCACCCTTATCCCGGGGAACCTCCTTTTTCGATGAACGTGGTGGATGAACAGGCCGCCGCCACCGGAGAATTAATATACAATTATCTGAAAACGGTGATTAAAGGTCCCTTGTCGAAAGAAATATGTGTCGGACTTTATACCGCAATCATGACCGATACCGGTTCTTTTCGTTACAATAATACGAATATTCGCAGTCACGAAATTGCAATTGAATGTATCCGGTCCGGGATCGACCAGACCTACATTTATCAACAGGTTTATGAATCCCATTCTCCCGCTCGTATGAAACTGCTTGGTAAAATCCTGAATAGTTTGCAATTTGAGTTGGAAGGCGAATTGGCATGGTTCTCGATCAACGCAACCATGCTGAAGGAAGTGGGAGCGACGAAAGAAGACGTGGACGGGTTTACCGATTTTATACGTACGATACGCGGGGTGGAAGTTGCCCTTATGGTTTTTCAAAGCAACCATCGGACGTGCCGTGTTAATTTCCGTTCAAAAGGGAAGTACGCGGTGAATGAAATCGCCAAATCTCTGGGCGGTGGTGGCCATCGGTTCGCGGCCGGAGCGGTGGTTGAGGGTTTGTTGGATGCGGTTGTCCCCAGGGTGCTTAGCGCGACAAAACAGTCCCTAATAAGTCAAAACGGTCACGGTCGATGAAAATATTTGTTGCCAAAGATGCCGGATATTGCTTTGGTGTAAGGGATGCGGTGAACCTGGCGTACACGACCGCCCGGAAACATGGGGAAGTGTATATGTTGGGACATATTGTCCACAATGAAAACGTGGTTCGGGACCTGGAAAAAGTGGGCACCAAAGTGGTGGAGTCACTCGACGAAGTCCCCCGCGATAAGCCGGTCCTGTTTCGGGCCCATGGCACGGCACCCGATGTCTGGAACCAGGCGCGGGAGAAAGGTTTGAATATTGTGGACGCCACGTGTCCGCTCGTGATTGAAATCCATGAAGAAGCGCGCAAATTGGAAGCGGAAGGACGTAAAATCATTATTATTGGCGATCATGGTCATGATGAAGTTGTTGGAATTGCCAGCCAGGTAAACGATCCGATCATCGTTGCCACCCCGGAGGAAGCGCAAAAACTGCGTAAAATGAAACGGGTCGGGGTTGTAAGTCAATCCACGCAGATGATCGAAAATGTGCAGGCCATTATTAATATTTTAATGACAAAGGTATTTGATTTGCATTTTGTAAACACGATTTGTTTTCCCACTAAGCGGAACCATGAGCAAATTAAGGAATTGGCCTCCATGGTTGATGTTATGATCGTGATCGGATCCTTTACGAGCGCTAATTCCAACCGGTTAACACAGTTATCTTTGGAACGCAATCCCAACTCGCACCAGGTAACCTGTGCCGATGATTTAGCGCCCGAATGGTTCGCGGGAGTTGAAACGGTGGGTATTTCCGCCGGGGCTTCCACGCCGGACAAAATAATAACTGAGGTAATTAATGAGGTTAGAAAAATTGGTAAGATAAAAGAGGAGGAAATGGTCTATGGATAAAGGATCATTTGAAGTAAAAGTTGGTCTGGCCGAAATGCTAAAGGGTGGTGTGATCATGGATGTGACCACTCCGGAGCAGGCCAAGATTGCCGAAGCCGCCGGAGCGGTTGCTGTCATGGCCCTGGAGCGTATACCGGCGGACATCCGGAAAGATGGCGGTATCGCCCGGATGAGCGACCCGTCCATGATAAAAAGTATTCAGGATGCGGTCTCCATTCCCGTCATGGCCAAGTGTCGAATCGGTCACTTTGCCGAGGCCCAGATCCTGGAAGCCCTGGAAGTGGATTTCATTGACGAGAGTGAAGTCCTGACACCGGCCGACGAGGCAAATCATATCTGGAAGCACGATTTTAAAGTGCCGTTTGTCTGCGGAGCCCGCGATCTGGGCGAAGCATTAAGACGCATTGGCGAAGGGGCGGCCATGATCCGCACCAAGGGTGAAGCCGGCAGCGGCAACATCGTCGAAGCGGTGCGTCATATGCGTCTGATTCAGGCCCAGATAAAAGAATTAACGGTGATGGGCCAGGACACGTTAATGGCGCGCGCCAAGGAACTTGGCGCTCCGTTTCACGTTGTTCAGCAAGTGGCCAAATTAGGGAAATTACCGGTACCGAATTTCGCGGCAGGAGGCATTGCCACGCCCGCCGACGCATCCTTAATGATGCAATTAGGCGCCGAATCGGTTTTTGTGGGTTCCGGTATTTTCAAGAGCGAAGATCCCGCACCCCGCGCCGAATCGATCGTGGCAGCGGTAACCTATTATAACGATCCCGAAAAGTTGGCGGAAATTTCCACCGGTTTGGGATCGGCTATGAAAGGACTGGATATCTCGGAAATTCCCGAAGGACAATTATTGCAGGAGCGTGGTTGGTAGTGAAAGTTGGGGTTTTATCCCTCCAGGGTGACTTTGCCAAACATCATCGGATCCTGGAAGTTCTCGGGATGGAACCGGTGAATGTCCGCTATCCCCGGCAACTGGACGGAGTGGAAGGGCTCATTATTCCGGGCGGTGAATCCACTACCATGACCAAACTGATTCGCCGCAATCATTTTTTTGAGCCTCTGATCGAGTTCGGGAAATCCAACCCCGTCATGGGGACCTGTGCCGGTTTAATACTGATGGCGACGGAAGTGCCGGACGCGCGGGTCAACCCCCTGGGTCTGTTGGATATCACGGTTGAACGCAACGCCTATGGACGCCAGGTCCATTCCTTTACGGATGCCTTGAAAGTGTCCGTGAATCAGCATCACACCCGGATCCCGGCGACGTTTATCCGGGCCCCCAAAATCACCGCCCTCGGTGATGGCGTCCGGGTGGTAGCCGTTTACCGGGATGAACCGGTTGCCGTTCAACAGGATAAGCATATCGGTCTGGCGTTCCACCCGGAATTGGATGACGTTCCTTTTTTTCATAATATATTGTTTGGTTCTCAGACGAATACTCTGATTCAGGACCAACCGGATCGTATTCATGCCGCTTGAGTTATTACCCACTATTAAATCGCCCTCCGATTTAAAACCGTTAACCGTTGATCAATTACGCCAACTGGCCAAGGAGATACGGGAATACACGATCAAGACCATCATCAAAACCGGTGGCCATTTGGCGCCGACCCTGGGAGTGGTGGAGCTTACGTTGGCTCTTCATTACGTGTACGATACACCCCGTGATAAAATAATCTGGGATGTCGGACACCAGGGATACGCTCATAAAATTTTAACCGGCCGTTTCGAGCAACTCAAAACGATTCGGCAGTATGGCGGCCTCAGCGGATTTTTGAAACGCAGCGAAAGCGAATATGATGTTTTCGGTGCCGGCCATGCTTCAACATCGATTTCCGCCGCCCTGGGTATTGCCGTGGCGCGGGATTATAAGAAGGAAGATTATAAGGTGGTGGCGGTGATCGGAGACGGAGCCATGACCGGTGGTTTGGCGTTTGAAGGGTTGAATAACGCCGGGCATTTACGGCGACAATTACTGGTAATTCTGAACGATAATGACATGTCCATCAGTCCCAATGTCGGTGCCCTCCGTACCCATTTAACCCGCCTGGTAACCAATCCCCTCTACAATCGCATTCGGGATGAAATCTGGGATCTCACCGGCGCTTTGCCGATTGGGAAAACCAGTACCAGAACTTTGCTGAAAAAGATGGAAGAAGGGTTGAAAAACCTGGTTGTTCCGGGGATTATTTTTGACGAATTGGGATTCCGCTATTTCGGACCGATTGACGGGCACGATTTGGAGGAACTGATTCGTACTATTGAAAACATAAAAGACATTAAGACCCCCGTTCTGCTGCATATTGTTACTAAAAAAGGTAAGGGGATGAAGGTTGCCGAAGACGATCCCATATCGTATCACGGCATCAAGCCGGAAGCCAAGACCGCGAATAAATATGAAGTTGTGGAGCCACCGGTTTCTTCGTTTCAATCGGTTTTCGGAACCCTGGCGTGCGAGATCGCCCGCAATCGCAAAGATCTGGTCTGCATTACCGCCGCCATGCGGGAAGGGACCGGTTTGGTTCCCTTCGCAAAGGAATTTCCGGACCGCTTTTACGATGTGGGTATTGCGGAGGGACACGGAGTTACCTTCGCCGCCGGCTTGGCGGCGGAAGGAATTCGACCTATTGTCGCTGTTTATTCCACTTTTTTACAACGTGCCTTTGACCATATTGTCCATGATGTGGCGATTCAACATTTGCCGGTAATATTTTGCATGGATCGGTCCGGTATTGCCGGCGAAGACGGGCCGACTCACCACGGGGCCCTGGATATCGCTTATTTGCGCTGTGTTCAGGATATGATTGTTGCCGCCCCCATGAACGGGAATGAGTTCCGGCATCTACTTTATACGGCTCTCAATCAAACCGATTTTCCGTTTGCAATCCGTTATCCAAAAGCAGACGCGGTTGAGTTCGATGAACACGGCCAGGCGGAACTGCTGCCGATCGGGAGCTGGGAAATAGTGAAACCGGGCTCCGATTTAGCGCTTCTGGCTGTTGGTCCCCTGGTTTACAACGCTTTGGATGCCGCCGAACAACTGGCTTCCCTGGGGATTAATTGCGAGGTAGTGAACTGTCGGTTTATTAAGCCTATGGATATACGATATCTGAAAGCAATGGAAAAGCGGTTCACGAAAATTATAACCATTGAAGAAGGGGTTGTAACCGGCGGGTTTGGCGACGGGATCGCCGCCTGGTTGGTGGAACAAGGATTTTCCGGAAAATTGGTCCGTTTAGGGTTCCCCGATGAGTTTTTACCGCATGGCTCCCGGGAAATTCTTTTAAGCAATACACACCTGGATAAACCGGGGATTGTAAAACAAGTAAGGCAGCTTATGGTGGAACCGGAACCAGTGAAAGGATAGATATTTTGTGAATTCAATCATCCTGGTATTGATTGGTTTCGGGATCTTTTTTCTGGGATACCGTTTTTATTCGCGGTTTATTGACCGAAAGATTTATTGTCCTGACGAGTTTCAAGGCCCTACCCCGGCTCACGAATTCCAGGATGGAATCGATTACGTGCCGACCCAAAAGCCGATTCTTTTCGGACATCATTTCACTTCTATTGCCGGCGCCGCTCCTATTATCGGTCCCTGTGTGGCCGCGTATTGGGGATGGTTACCGGCTTTTTTATGGGTTGTTTTGGGAGCAGTTTTCATGGGTGCTGTCCATGATTATGGCGCGTTGATCGTAAGTGTTCGTGAGAAAGGGAGAAGTATCGCGGATATAACCAACAAGACTATCAGCGGACGAGCCAGAATCATGTTCCAACTGTTTGTCTTAATGCTCATTTGGCTGGTTTTGGCGGTATTCGCAATGGCGATTGCCGATTTATTCGTTTCGGTCCCGACTTCCGTGTTGCCCATCAATATTCAAATTGTGGTTGCCGTTATTATCGGTATATTGATTTATAAACGGGGAGTGAAACCGTTGTCCCCTTCCCTGATCGTGTTGGTTGTTTTGTATCTTTTTGTGTGGTTTGGATCGTATTTTCCCCTGCGACTGGAATCGCTGGGAATGACGAAAGCAACCGCCACAGACACCTGGATCGTGCTTTTGTTCGTATATTCATCAATTGCTAGTTTGTTGCCTGTTTGGTTGCTGTTGCAACCGCGGGATTACATAAACAGTCATCAATTGCTGGTTGGTTTGGGATTATTATATTTAGGTCTGTTCGTGGCGCAGCCGATTATTGAAGCGCCCATGTTGCGTACCTCCTTCGAGGCGGGGGCGCCCCCGATATTCCCACTGTTATTCGTTACGATTGCGTGCGGAGCGATAAGCGGTTTTCATGGCCTGGTCTCTTCGGGAACGACTTCCAAGCAGTTGGACAAAATTGGCGATGCGCGCTTTATTGGTTACGGAGGGATGTTGGGTGAAGGTACCCTGGCCTTGGCGGCAACGCTGGCGGCGGTAGCTGGTATAGCCCTGGTAAGTAAGTGTGACTTGCCGGCAGTAGGCCAGGTGGATAAATTATCCTGGTCCGTGTATTACGATTCCTGGTCCCACGCCAGCGCCAACAAGGCAACGGCATTTGTTTTGGGGGGTGGCGCGTTGATCGAACAAATCGGCCTGCCGGCCCGGATTGCCCGGACCTTGATTGCGGTGTTGGTGATTGCCTTCGCCGCTACGACACTTGATACGGCAACCCGTGTTCAACGCTTCATAATATCGGAATTGGGACAGGCTGTCAAAGTAAAAATACTGACCAACCGATACGTTGCCACTCTGGTGGCGGTGGTGCCTTCCGTTTTCTTAGCCTTCACCAGCACCACGGATCCGGCCTCCGGGCAGGTTAAGCAGGCAGGATGGATTCTGTGGCCCATTTTCGGGGCCAGCAATCAAATGTTGGCGGCATTGACATTAATGGTCTTGACCATCTATTTTTGGCTGCGTAATAAGAAAATTGTGCCCCTTATTTTACCAATGGCTTTTGTTATGTTGGTTACCCTTTCGGCATTGGGTTTAAAACTGATGTCTTTTTATTCAACCAATCTGCTCTTATTTGTCCTCGGAATTATATTATTGGTTTTAATATTGTGGATGATATCCGAAGGCCTGATGGCTGTTTACCGGATAAAACAGTCTCAACCCGGATAGGGAGGAATACGATGAGTAAACAACTGGAGTTGTTTAGAGAAAAAGAAGCTCAATGGAAGCAGGAAGTTGCTTCGGAACCGGTTCGGGATTACGATTTCCGCACCGTTAGTTGCGAAGAGGTGGACCTGTTATATTATCCTCCTCAGGGAGAGAATGATTATCTGGAACAATTGGGATTCCCGGGGCAATATCCTTATACCCGCGGCATACATGCCAATATGTATCGCGGCAAATTGTGGACCATGCGCCAGTTTGCCGGGTTCGGCACTCCGGAAGAGACGAATCGGCGCTATCATTTTTTGATGGAACAGGGCCAGACCGGTCTTTCCGTCGCCTATGATATGCCCACCTTAATGGGGTATGACCCCGATCATCCTTTTTCGCTCGGGGAAGTCGGCAAATGTGGTGTTAGTGTTGCTTCTCTCAAGGACATGGAAATCCTGTTTGACGGAATTGATCTCGGTGAAATATCCGTTTCCCAAACCATAAACGGTCCGGCTATTGTTTTGTTGGCTTTTTATATCGCCGTGGCGGAAAAACAGGGGGTTCCCCTGGAGAAATTGCGGGGGACATTACAAAATGATATTCTAAAGGAATTTATTGCCCAAAAGGAATGGATATTCCCACCGGAGCCGTCGATGCGGATCATTACGGATATGATGGCCTATTGTATGGACCACATGCCGAAATTTAACACGATTTCGATCAGTGGTTACCACATCAGGGAAGCGGGATCAACGGCCGTCCAGGAGTTGGCTTTTACCTTAGCCGACGGTTTTACGTACGTGGAATATGGTATCAAGGCCGGATTGGACGTGGATTCGTTTGCGCCACGGCTGTCGTTTTTCTTTAATTCCCACCTCGACTTTTTCGAGGAAATTGCTAAGTTCAGGGCCGCCCGGAGAATATGGGCGCGTCGTATGAAAGAAAAATATCATGCCAAGGATCCTCGCTCCTGGAAACTCCGTTTTCATACCCAAACGGCCGGGTGTTCGCTTACGGCCCAACAGCCGGAAAACAATATTTCCCGGACGGCTTTTCAGGCCCTGGCTGCCGTATTGGGAGGGACCCAATCCCTGCATACCAATTCCATGGATGAAACCCTGGCCTTGCCTTCGGAAAAAGCGGCCGAAATCGCCTTGCGTACCCAACAGCTAATTGCCTACGAAACCGGAGTTGCCAATACCATCGATCCGCTGGGAGGCTCCTGGTTTATCGAATCACTTACCAATCGCATGGAGTCCGAAGCGGAAGCGTATTTTCAGCAAATCGACAACATGGGTGGTGTCATCCCGGCGATCGAAGCGGGCTTTTTTCAACACGAAATCGCCAAAGCGGCGGCCCAATATCAAAAATTGGTCGATAAAAAACAGAGAATCGTTGTGGGTGTTAATGCCTTTACCAAGGCGGATGAAAAAATTGACATCCCCATATTAAAAATCGGACATGAAGTCGAAGAAAAACAACAGCGGTTAATACGGCAAATACGGGAGGAACGGGATGAGCGAAAAACTCAGGATGCGCTGGTTGCGATTAAAAAAGCGTGTTCCACACGTGAAAATCTAATGCCCCGGATAATTGAAGCGGCAAAAACATATGCCACTCTGGGCGAAATTGTCGCCGCCATGAAAACAGAATTCGGAGAGTGGCAGGAAACAACGGTAATATAGCGGGTGTTAATAGTAAAACAATAGTAGAGTTTGTAGTAAAATTGAACCTTACCCTAAACCGGATTTGAAGAAGGAAGGATATGGAAAATGGCTTCCAAGAATAAATTTCTATTTGCCATTATTGGCGTTGTGGCTGTCGTCGTTTTTTGGATTTACTGGGTTTCCGTGAGTTCGTCTGCGGATAACCCAACATTGGTTCGGTACCTGTCCATCGAGGAATTGAAAGATCAGAATCAAACTTCGCGGGTGAAATTGGGTGGCATTGTGAAAGACGGATCAATCGTAATTTCCGATTCGGATTTACTGGATGTGACCTTTCTGCTGGAACAAGGTGGGGAAACCCTGCCCGTTCGTTATTACGGAACCAGGCCGGATTTATTTAAAGATGGTGTGGAAGTAATATTGGAAGGCCGATATGAGGACGGAATTTTCATCGCGGATCAGCTTCAAACCAAGTGTGCCTCACGCTATGAAGGCGATCTCCGGGAGGAAAATAATTCCCAATCAGGTGAATTGTAATGCCTGTTGTTGGTAGCGTTGCTTTGAGTCTGGGGTTGGGATTTTCCATCCTGACCATTCTTATCCTGGCCTTTTATCTCCGTACCAATGATTATCGTTTGTATTTGACGGGGCAACGTTCGGCGTTAGGCGTTTCCGTGCTTGCCATAATCGCAACGCTAGTGCTGATCAACGAACTCCTTCGCAGCAATTTTAACGTGGATTACGTGGCCCATTATACCAGTCTGGAAACGCCCTGGTTATACAAATTTTCCGCCCTGTGGGCAGGGCAGGCCGGTTCCTTGCTGTTTTGGTTATGTATCCTTGCGGTTTACACCATTATAGTGATTTTCCTGTACCGGAATCGACATCGACAACTGATGCCATGGATATTAATTGTATTGACGTCAGTGCAATTATTTTTCTACATATTGATTAATTTTATTACCAATCCTTTTGAACCGACAAGTGCCAATTTTGTTGTGGCTAACGGGAACGGGCTAAACCCGTTGTTGCAAAATGTAACCATGGCGCTTCATCCGCCCACCCTTTATTTGGGCTTTGTCGGATTTTCAATTCCCTTTGCTTTCGCCATCGCCGCCCTTATAACCAAGGAAACCAACCCATTGTGGATCCGGTCCATTCGTCGCTGGTCCCTGGTGACCTGGTTGTTTTTAAGTATCGGAATTATTTTAGGTGGCTGGTGGGCTTACCAGGAACTTGGCTGGGGTGGTTATTGGGCCTGGGATCCGGTTGAGAATGCCTCTTTTATGCCCTGGTTAACAGCAACCGCTTTCATTCACTCGATCATGATTCAGGAAAAGAAAAACATGTTGCGGGTGTGGAATATGGTGCTGATTATCCTCACGTTTGCGTTATCGGTATTTGGCACATTTCTGACGCGTAGTGGTGTTTTGTCTTCCGTGCATTCCTTCGCGGAATCGCCGTTGGGTCCGATGTTTATTGATTTTGTCATCCTGATTCTCGTGGTTTCCACGGCCTTAATTATTTGGCGTTTGCCGGTATTAAAAAGCCGGAAAAGACTGGAGTCGTTTACATCGCGGGAGAGCGGTTTTCTATTCAATAATGTCGTCTTTATTGTGATTTGTTTCGCCGTTTTTTGGGGAACGATATTCCCGATTATCTCGGAAGCTGTTCGCGGCACGAAGATTACGGTGGGGCCACCCTTTTTTAACCAGGTGAATGTTCCCATCGGCTTATTATTGTTGTTCTTAACCGGAGTCGGTCCGCTATTGGCCTGGAGACGAACTTCCAAACAGGGCTTTATCAAAAATTTCACCATTCCCATTGTTGCCGCTTTGATCGGCCTGATTATCTTTTTCTATTTGGGATTCACGGGTTACGTCTTGGTTTCCATGACTTTGATCGTATTCGTGCTTGTGGCCATTCTGTTGGAGTTTTATCGCGGGATTAACGCCCGTCGCCGGCGGTTCGGAGAAAACCCGGCCCAGGCGTTATGGCGAATGATTCGGAAAAACCGTAGTCGTTACGGCGGTTATATTGTCCATCTTGGGATCGTATTTATGTTTGTCGGATTTGTGGGGGCCGCTTTTAACCAGGAAAAAGAATTCAGCCTGAAACCCGGAGAATCCGAACACGTTGGCGAATACAATTTTCAACTGAAAAATCTGCGGGAAGAGGAACGCCTGAATCACTATGCCTGGATTGCCGATTTACGCGTTTCGGACACCCATGGTAAGTTCATAACCAACCTGCATCCGGAAAAACGAGTGTATTTTTTCCGTAATCCCGATCCTGATCGTCGGCAACCGCACAGTGAACTTGATATTTACGAAGGAATCATCAGGGACATTTATTCGGTATTTACCGGAATCGAGGTTGAAAAAAATACCGCCTACTTTAAAATAATGATTAATCCGCTGGTTTGGTGGGTGTGGTTAGGTGGGTATGTTTTGGTTTTCGGAGCCCTGGTTTCGCTCTGGCCGAGCAGGAGGACGATATAATGGATTTAGTGAGTCTACTCCTTATTTTCCTGATGTTTGTCGGTTCCGTGGGATTTGTTATTCAACCGCTTTTCAAGCGATCTGTGAGCTTCCCGGCCGAAAGCGATGAATTGGAACTGTTGAAGCTTAAAAAACGGATAATATATCGCCAGATAAAAGAGTTGGAAATGGATTACGAAATCGGTAATCTGAGCCAGGATGATTACTTATTGACACGAAACGAACTGAAGCGGGAAGTGGCAAAAGTGATCGAAAAGATAAAATCTTATTCCCGGAAGAAATAATGCGATTTCCAACTATTCGTTCTTTGTAAAACAGCGTTGAACATAACAGGAAATTTAACCATCCGGTCCGGAAATAACCGTGTTGCAGTGTCAAAAGCCCGCCAGACATGCTCCGGGTTTTATGCGAAATAACAAAGGCTACTGAAGAGACGAATCAGCCCACGCGCTAATCATCTGAAATGTCAGACTCATTATTAAAAGTTACCAATCTTCGAAAATCTTTTTATCACCGTCCGATATTGAGGGAAATCTCTTTCACCATCCGGGAAGGGGAAATTGTCGGCTTGTTGGGAAAAAACGGCGTTGGTAAATCCACTTTACTGCGAATAATCGCCGGTCTGAGTTCATCCGACGGCGGCAACATTCGTGTGTTGGGCAACAGCGTTGAAAGCGGAAACATTAAAGGCCGAAAAGATACGTTGTATCTTGGCCATGCCGTGGGGTTGTATCCACCGTTATCCGCCGTGGAAAACCTGGCCCTGGCGCTGACGTTGTACGGTCTGCCGGTTTCTGAAAAACAAATCAGATCCACACTACGTGAGGTGGGACTCATAACCCAACAGGATGATGCGATCAAGGTTTATTCACAGGGAATGCTGCAGCGCTTAAAGTTATCGTTGGCATTTCTTATCCCCTGGTCATTATTGTTATTTGACGAACCGTTTTCGGGATTGGATATTCAGGGTCGGCATCTGGCCGAAACGGTGATAAAAAAATGGAAACAGGAACGAAAGACTCTTTTACTGGTAATTCACGACCTGGAGTGGGCGTTGAATTTTTGCACCCGGATTGTATTGTTGGCAAAAGGAGATATTGTGTTTGACGGTAAGGTCGAAGCGGGTGAAAATCTGCCTATCAGAAATAAGTATGCCGAGATAATGACCTAATCATGTTTTGGACCCTTCTGAAAAAGGAAATGCAGATCGAGCTGCGGTCAAAGGAAATCAGCGTATCCATGCTGGCCTTCGGGCTTACGGTGATTTTGACCTTCGCGTTTGCCTTTAATGTTTCCCCCATTATTTTTAAAACATTTGCCCCGGGATTGTTTTGGATAATGATCCTCTTCATTGCCGTTCTGGGATTGCACCGCATGTATGCTTATGAAAAGGATTTTGACGCCTTTAGCCTGATGGTTTCGGCGCCGGTGGATCGAGGGCTGATATTTCTTGCGAAATGGGTAAGCGGTGTTGTTTTTCTATTTATAACCGAACTGTTAATTGTCCCTCCTTTTTTGCTGTTTTTGCAGTTAAACCTGGTGCTCAATGTTTACCAGGGGCTGCTGTTGCTCTTAATGGGGAATTTGGGCATTATGGTAATCGGCAGTTTGGTTTCGGGGTTAGCCATGCGAGCGAAAATGAGCGAAGTATTATTGCCCATTCTACTTTTCCCTCTGGTATCCCCGATTATCATAGCCGCCACCAAGGCAACCGTCGGGTTGGTTAATCGGTCACCTTTTTGGCAATGGCAAATATGGGTTCTTATTATGGGGACTTTCATAGTAATATTTGCCATTGTCGGCTACACCATTTTTGATCATATCACGGAGGAATAATGCGCTTTTTTGCCGATAAGAAAAATAGTGTGTGGCTGGGGTTGGTTCTGTTAATGTTGGCAATAGACATGTGGGTGGTTGTTACTTACACCCCCATGGTGCCGGACCAACACTGGGCACAAAAAATATTTTACGTACACGTGCCGGTAGCCTGGACAGCCTTTCTGTCCTACTTTGTAGTGATGGTTGCCGGGATTTTATTTTTGATCAAAAAGGACTATTACTGGGATCGCGTCGGCCTGGCCGCCGCCGAACTGGGCACAATGTATACGACTCTGGTCCTGATTACCGGTCCGATCTGGGCGAAACCGATCTGGGGCAAACCGTGGATCTGGGAACCGCGGTTGACCACTACCCTGATTTTGTTTTTGGTTTACATCGGGTATTTCATGTTACGGGAATTCGGCGGCCATCCGGAAAGAGTCGCCCGCTACGCGGCGATCATTGGTATCGTGGCTTTCGTGGATGTGCCGATTATTTTTCTATCGGTAAAATTCTGGTCCCCGGAGATCCAATCGCACCCGCAAATCGAAATGGTGGCCCAGCCACATCGTATTTTAATTCCCTTCTTCTATTCGTTAATCACCTTTACGTTATTATACATAATTATGTTGCGTTTCCGGATCCATATTCTGAAACTCAAGCATGAGGAGGCTGAAAATGGTTTATAATTTCCTCAGTTATTTCGTGACGGCCGTCTCCCTGGTGTTCCTTACTATTTTGGGTTGGTTTGTTTATCAGTTGAGACAAGAGGGTCGCATTATCCGGCGAAGATCAAACATCAGCCCGAAGGAATAGATTGAATGCAGCGAAGGATTGTACATATTGTTGGTACCGGTACGATTGGTGAGCCATTAATCGGCTTATTGTGTGATTACCGGGAACAGTTGGGGATCGATGAAATAACTTTCCATAAGAATTCCCCGTTGAAACGTGACCGCTCCAAAGTCATGAGTTTGATTGCCCGGGGCGCCCGGTTGGTGGTTGATGAAAATAAAATGGAGGGCTTTCGGGCCCTGGGAATGGATCCCGACTTTGAGTCCGACCAGGCGATTCACCGCGCTTCGGTAGTGATCGACTGTACACCCCGGGGAATCGGACACAAAAACAAGGAACAGTATTACCGCAAATATAGCGATTCGGTAAATGGCTTTTTAGCCCAGGGAAGTGAAGATGGGTTCGGGAAAAAATATGCCCGGGGCATAAATGATGAAGCACTGCAACAGGGAGATCAATTCATCCAGATTGTATCGTGCAATACGCATAACCTGTCATGTATCACGAAGACCATAGCTTTTAGCGACGGTCCTGATAATTTGATTGAAGGACGCTTTGTGTGCATCCGGCGGGCAAACGATATCAGTCAACCGGGCGGGTTTATCCCGGCGCCCCAGGTCGGGGTGCACCAATCGACGAAATTTGGTTCACATCATGCCGAAGATGCCGTCAACCTGTTCCGTACCGTTAATCTTGAGCCCAATCTTTTTTCATCCGCTTTAAAGGTTAACAGCCAGTACATGCATGTCCTGTGGTTTAGTTTGGTCGTGAAAGAACCTACCAATGTAAATAAAGTCATGGACCAACTCCAGGCGAATCCGCTGGTTGCCCTGACGGCGAAAGACATGACCAGCACCGTTTTCTCTTTCGGTCGGGACCAGGGTCATTTCGGTCGCATTCTGAACCAGACCGTCATCGTTGAACAAACAATCAATGTTAAGGATGAACACGAAGTGACCGGGTTTTGTTTCACGCCCCAGGACGGAAACTCAATTTTAAGCAGTATTTCCGCCACCGAATGGTTACTGTATCCTCATTCCTACGAGGATAAAATCCAATGTCTTTCTGATCTATTCTTTGCCTACATTTGAGTCTTAATATACAAACCATCGTCACCGGACCATTCCAGGAAAATTGTTACCTCCTGTGGCGGGAGGGATCGCCGGAGGCGCTTTTTATCGATCCCGGCGACGATGCCGATGAATTAATTAATTGGGTTAAAAAACTGGAGCTTCGGCCGGTCGCCATCATGAATACCCACGCCCACATGGATCATATCGGCGCCGTCCAGCCCCTGCGCGAACATTTTTCCATTCCCTTTTATTTACATCGGGAAGAAGCAATGATTTTGAATACCTATGTTGATTCCTGCCGTATGTTCGGTTTGGTGCCGGGCGCGCCTCCGGAAGTGGATTATTGGTTCCGGGATCAGGAAGACCTGGAAATTGAAAATTTCCGGGTTGGATTACTGCATACTCCCGGGCACACGCCCGGTGGAACGTGCTTTATTATCGATGAACATGTATTCGTCGGGGATACCCTGTTTCGCGGCTCCGTCGGAAGGACCGATCTCCCGGGCGGGGATTGGCAAACCCTGGAAAAATCACTGCAGAAAATGATAACCGTCATTCCTCGTCATTACACCATTTACTCCGGTCATGGCCCGGAGACGTCGATGGAATCGGAAATTCGTCATAACCCTTTTTTACTTACGGTACAAAGACGATTAAATTTGTCGTAAATTCGGCATAATCAATTTGTATGATATTGTTAAAATGATCAATTTATTAGCAACAATCTTGTCCACGATATTCCCCGTGGCTGCGTATCCACGAGCGTTTGCTTTTATTGGATCAATATTTTAATTACTTTGCACCGTTTAAATAGTTGAGGTTTTATTTGTGAAAGTCATCGAGTTTCTCGAAAAAGCCAACAAGACCTTGTTCAGTTATGAAATTATCCCCCCCCGGCGGGGTGGCAGTATCCAGGGGGTATTCGATTTAATTGAACAATTGATGCCTTATGATCCGCCCTTTATTGATCTGACGAGTCGCTCGGCCGAGGTATATTATGAAGAATTTCCGGATGGTATGATCAGGCGTCATGTTAAGCGCAAGCGACCGGGGACCATCGGCCTCAGCGCCGCCATCAAGAATCGGTATAACGTGGAGACCGTGCCCCATATTCTATGTCGGGGATTTACCCGGGAGGAAACGGAAGACGCCCTGATCGAATTAAACTATCTGGGGATCGATAATGTATTGGCTGTCCGGGGGGATGATCTCAGGCAGGATATTTCCAATCGCAGTGGCAAAACACGGAATAAATACGCTATTGATCTGGTTAAACAAATAAAGGCCATGAACAATGGCCAGTACCTGGAAGATCTGGTGGATGCCACGCCGACGAATTTTTGTATCGGTGTGGCCGGTTATCCCGAAAAACATTACGAAGCGCCGAACCTTTCCACCGATATTAAGTATTTAAAAGCGAAAGTCGATGCCGGAGCCGATTATATCGTGACGCAAATGTATTTTAATAATCAGGCGTACTTTTCATTCGTGGACCGCTGTAGAGCGGAAGGAATCGATATTCCCATTATTCCGGGGATCAAGATTTTGACGAAGGAATTCCACCTGCGGACAATTCCCAGAAACTTTTACGTAGATATCCCGGAGAAATTATCGGAACAAATTTTGGAACAATCGCAGGAAGACATAACACGCGTTGGAATTGAGTGGGCCTTGCAACAGTGTCATGAATTAATTGAGGCGAAAGTTCCGTGCATTCATTTTTATATTATGTCTTCCGCTACGGAAGTGGCCGAGATTGTCTCGCAATTAAAATAGACAGGTTTTGGGTTTCATGTCTTCCGGTGTTACCGGTTTGAAAAAACAATTTATCGCTCATCCCGCCGTTTCCCGCTTGCTTCAACCCGGGCGACATGTATTGGTCGCCGTATCCGGGGGAAGGGACTCGCTGTGCTTGTTGCATCTCCTGGCTGGTCTTAAAGAGGAATGGCAATTGCGGTTGACCGCCGCCCATGTGAACCACGGTTTGCGGACGAACGCCGATAACGATCAATATTTTGTGGCCGAAATCTGTAAAGAGTGGAACATCCCTTTTGTCGTAAGGAAATTAAATCCCCGGACAAAATCGCCCGGGGAGAGTATCGAAGCATGGGCGCGGAAAGAACGTTACCTTGCTTTGGAAGAAATGCGTCAGGAAACAGGGGCCGACCTGATCGCGACCGCTCACCACGGAAATGATCAGGTGGAGACCATTTTATTGCGTTTAGGCGCCGGCGCGGGAATTAAGGGATTGCGTGGAATCCATCCTAAGCGCGGCCGGATCATCCGTCCCTTGTTACCTTTTCCCGGGTCCGTCATCGAAACGTATGTGAAAGCGCATGAGATTCCGTACCGCGAAGACGAAACCAATAAGGATATTCATTATCCGAGAAATTATCTGCGTCACAGGGTAATCCCCGAGTGGGAGAAACTCAATCCCGGCTTGGTGGCGGCTTTTCATCAGGTATGTGAAAATATTCGGGAAACGGAACCGATTCTGGAGTATGCCGTTGAGCATGCTCTGCGTACCGTCGTTACCCGGGAGAGTGATGGTCGTTTTCTGCTTGCGGTTCGCGAATTGGCGAAGTTGCCGGTACTTCTGCAAGTAATGATAATTTCCCGGTTGCTTGGTGGCGATGCATTGTCGAGAAGGCATTTGATCACCCAACTAAAGACCTTTTTGAAATCGGCCAAAGTCGGAAGTTGGTTGCCCTTTCCGGCCGGCTGGCTGCTATTGAAAGACCGGGAAAACTGGATATTGAACCAACCGGGCTCATGTGTGAAAAAGGAAATTCCCGTGGTATTCGGAAAATCAATTGATTGTGGGGATTTTGTCTTCAACTGGAATGATGTAGATTCTGTCAAGGATTTGGGGACAAATCCCTGGAAAGAGATAATCGACGGACAGGTAATTAAGGATGAAAAACTCATTCTGAGAAATTGGTGCGCCGGCGATTATTTTCAGCCTCTCGGTATGCAGGGGCATAAAAAGATCAGTGATTTTCTAACGGATATTAAAATGGATCGTTTTAACAAACAGCGTCAATTGGTATTGGCGAGCAAGAATGAAATTATCTGGTTGTGTGGCCAGCGAATCAGCGAACGGGTGAAAGTTACTCCCCAAACCAGGCGATTCGAGGAACTTTCAATTGTGCCTAAGGTTGGGTAAACATGCAATACGGTAAATATACCTTAACCGAAATTATTTCGGCCGAAGTTATTCGGAATCGGGTCCGGGAAATCGCGCAACAATTATCGGAGCGGTTTAAGGATGAAGTGCCGATTTTTATTGGCGTATTAAATGGGAGTTTTATTGTTCTCGCGGACCTGATGCGGGCAATGACCATTGACTGCGAAATGGATTTCATCAAATTATCCAGCTACGCAGGAACCGAATCCACCGGCACGGTGAGATTGCTGAAAGATATTTCCGCCGATATTACCAACCGGCATGTTATTATTGTGGAAGATATTATCGATTCCGGGTTAACGATCCAATTTTTAAAAGAACGCCTGGAAGGAGCAAGTCCCAAGTCATTAACCATTGTAACCTTGTTATTGAAACCTGATGTTGCGAAAGTAAAATTCGCAATTGATTATGTAGGATTTGAAATCCCTCCCGATTTTGTCGTCGGATATGGTTTGGATTACCAACAAAAAATGCGCCACTTACCGGCCATATACCGACTGGAAGGAAACAATTTAAATGAATAAAAACGAATCACCGCGTTCTTCTAAAGCACGACGGCCAAAAAAAGAAGTGAAGGGCCGGCCCAAGAAAGCGCCCAAAAACAGCCGGAAACCGAATATTCCTGAAAATAATTTCCAGTGGAAACGCGCCGGTAAAACATCCCTGATCTGGGTGTTAATCATTATGGCGGCAATTTTTCTTTCGGGGCTTTTTACCGAGAATGCCCGAAAAGAAGTCGAAATAGATTATTTCCAGTACCGTGATTTTTTAACCCAGCGTAAGATCACTTCCGCAACGATTATCGATGACATTTTTCACGGTGAATTATCGGAGCCGCAAACGGTCACAACCGAGTTCGGGACCCTGGATAACGTAACCCGATTTTATCTTAAACTGCCGTTTATCGATCGGGAGGCCATGGCCGAATGGGATAAGTACGGCGTGGAATACAGTTTCAAAGAACAGAGCATTAACTGGACGGTGTATATGCTGAAGGATATGCTCCCGTGGATCCTGTTGATCGGGTTCTGGTTGTTTATTATGCGCCGGATGCAGGGCGGGGGCGGAGGAATGAAAAGCATCTTCAATTTCGGTAAAACCCGCGCCAAGGTAATGACGACCAACCTGCCCAAAGTTACTTTCAATGATGTTGCCGGATGTGTTGAAGCCAAGGACGAATTAAAAGAAGTTATCGCCTTTTTAAAGCACCCCAAACGGTTTCAGAAATTGGGGGCGAAAATTCCCAAGGGGGTATTGTTGGTCGGACCTCCCGGAACGGGAAAAACCTTGCTGGCCCGCGCCGTGGCCGGGGAAGCTAACGTACCGTTTTTTAGTCTGAGTGGGGCTGATTTTGTGGAAATGTTTGTGGGTGTCGGCGCTTCCCGTGTTCGGGACTTGTTTGAACAGGGGAAGAAGCATAATCCGTGTATCATTTTTATCGATGAATTGGATGCCGTCGGCCGTATGCGTGGAGCAGGCCTGGGGGGCGGCCATGATGAACGTGAGCAAACCCTGAATCAGTTGCTGGTGGAATTGGATGGATTTGAGCCGAACCAGAACATTATTGTCATGGCGGCGACCAACCGTCCGGACGTCCTGGATTCGGCCTTACTGCGTCCGGGACGCTTCGACCGACAAGTGGTAGTTGATGTTCCCGATGTCAAAGGACGGTTGGGCATATTGAAAGTCCACACGAAAAATATCGTGGTCAATAAACGAAAAGTTGATCTTGAGGCCCTGGCCAAAGGTACGCCGGGTTTGGTGGGCGCTGACCTGGCGAATATTGTGAACGAAGCCGCATTGCTGGCAGCCCGTAAGCGAAAAACGGCTGTTGATATGGAGGATTTCGAAGAGGCCAAGGACAAGGTCATGATGGGGGTTCAGCGAAAAAGCATGATTCTGTCCGATGAGGAGAAAAAGATCACCGCCTACCATGAGGCCGGTCATGCCCTGGTCGCGGTGCGTACCGAAGGCGCCGATCCGATACATAAGGTCAGCATTATTCCCCGGGGACGGGCCCTGGGGGTTACGATGCAACTTCCCATGGATGAAAAACATGGTTATTCCAAAAAATATATCGAGGGACGTTTGGCGATCATGATGGGTGGCCGGGCCGCGGAAAAAAGGATTTTCAATGAATTAACAACCGGCGCCGGAAACGATATTGAGCAGGCTACGATAATTGCCCGTAAAATGGTCTGTGAGTGGGGCATGAGTGATGTTTTGGGTCCCATGACCTTTGGAAAGAAAAACGAGGAAATATTTCTGGGCCGGGAAATCCAGACCCATCGCGATTACAGCGAAGTAACGGCACGAATCATTGATGAGGAAGTTGTCCGGGTTGTCCGTAAAGCACAAAAAACAGCCGAACGTATTATTGAAGAAAATAAGGATATTTTACACCGACTGGCTGAAGAATTGCTGAAGTATGAAACAATTGACGCGGATGATATTCAGCGGATTCTGGAAGGGAAGAAAATCATTCGTTCCAAAAATGGGAATACACGTTCCCGAAGGCGTCGCCGACCAGCCAGAAAGCCAAGCCAGAAACCGACCCCCGATAAGAATACACCATAGTCGGTCGGCTCTCTACACCGCCAAACAAACGACTTACGATAGATACGATCAAATCGATTACGCATATTGGAATGTTTGTTCTATCCATACTCCGTCGATTCTCCAATGAATAAAAATCAATATTACTCCTGGCGATCCAATCCACGACCATTCACTTTAATAATGGGTGTTTTGAATGTAACCCCTGATTCCTTCAGTGACGGGGGACAGTTTATGGAAACGGAACGGGCGATAGAACGTGGGTTACAAATGATTGATGAAGGGGCCGATATCATCGACGTTGGGGGTGAATCCACACGCCCCGGGGCGGAACCGGTGTCGTTCAGGACGGAATTAAGCCGGGTAATCCCGGTCATCAAAGGTCTCAGGGAACGTACCGATACGCTCATTTCGATCGATACCTATAAAGCGGATGTTGCCCGGCAGGCCTTGCAGGCCGGAGCCGATTTAATTAACGATATCAGCGGCTTAACGTTTGATATGGATATGGCTGAGGTGGTTCGCGAAGCCGGCGTCCCGGTCGTTATCATGCATATTAAGGGAACCCCGAAAAACATGCAGATAAATCCCCATTATGAAAACCTGATGGTGGAAATCCTGAATTATTTTCAGGAACGGTTGATTTATTCCCGTGCACGGGGAATTAAGGATGAACAAATCATTATTGATCCGGGTATCGGATTTGGAAAAAGGCTGAACGATAACTTTGAACTCATCCGGGAATTAAAACAGATCGCTGATCTTGGTTACCCCGTTTTGGTGGGCCCGTCAAGGAAATCCTTTATCGGACAGACACTTGATTTGCCGTCCGATCAACGATTGGAAGGCACGGCCGCGGCGGTTACGGCCAGTGTAATAAACGGCGCGCAAATTATCCGTGTTCATGATATTCAGGCCATGAAACGCGTGATCGCAATCGCGGATAAAATAAAAGGTGTGAATTAAGCCGGAACAGATCGGGTTGACAGGGTATTAACAATAAAAAATCCCGGCCGCGACGGCCCTACAATCGGTTGGAATTTTGAGAAAAACAGCGTAATCTTTCCGCTATGACGAACATTAATCGATAAATATGGTGTAGGTACCAACAGCAATGGAATTATTTAAAATCGGTTTCCTGACGTTCACGTTGGTTGACCTGATTGATTTAATTATCGTCAGCTGGATTTTTTATAAAGTTTACCACTATTTCCGCGGAACCCGTGCCGGGCAGATGTTGGTGGGGCTGATCATCCTGTTAATATCATCCTTCATATTTAACGCGTTTGGATTAAGCGCGACATCCTGGCTGGTGAACCAGTTCCAGACCGTTTGGGTGGTCGCTTTTGTTATCTTGTTTCAACCGGAAATCCGGCGTTTGCTCATATACGTGGGACAACACCGGTTTTTCCGGCGGATATTCCGTGTCGGCACCTCCAAAACGATAGAAGCTATTGTGGATGCGACCAATCAATTGAAGGACCGTGGCTGGGGAGCGCTGATTGTTATCCAACGGGAAACAGGATTGCGTAATTACAAGGAAGCCGGTATGCCCTTGAAGGCGGAAGTGACAGGGCCGCTCCTGATTTCAATTTTTAATCCGACTTCGCCTTTACATGACGGAGCGGTGATTATTCAAAACGATATCATCGAAGCAGCCGCCTGCATATTGCCCCTAACGGAAAGCACCATGGTAGATCCGGCGATGGGCACTCGTCATCGTGCGGCGCTTGGATTGTCGGAAGAAACGGATGCCATCATTATTGTGGTTTCCGAGGAAAATCGAAGAGTTTCCATAGCGGAAGAGGGAAGATTTGTACACATCGATATTGATGAAATGGATTTACGCCGCTACCTGAACGAGCGGTTGTTTATTTATTCCAGTGATTAATGTTTCCCGATGAAAAGTAACAAAGAAATCCTTGCCGAGATACGCCGGATAAGTCGTAATACAATGGCCGACCATTTGGGTATCGAGTTTACCGATGTCGGTGAAAATTATTTATGCGGGAAAATGCCGGTGGATCATCGTACCGTTCAACCCATGGGTTCCCTGCATGGGGGCGCGTCGGTGGCGCTGGCTGAAACATTGGCGAGCGTGGCCGGGACGTTAACGATAGATTATCCGCACCAATACTGCGTGGGACTGGAGATTAACGCGAACCATATCAAGGGTGTCACCGGGGGGTGGGTACATGGCAGGACTGAGCCGATTTACCTGGGGAAGAGGACCCAGGTATGGGAAACACGAATTACCGATGATGACGACAACTTGATTTGTATCAGTCGAATGACGCTGGTTGTAAGATCCAATCGTAAATAAATAATCGCATGTATTTGGAGACCGCAACACCCATTGAGCTTGAACGGTACTCGATAGCGGAATTATTAAGAGTATTTATTCAAACCGCCGTCGAGCGGAAGGGCGCAATAGCCGTCTGGCGTTTACCCAATACGGAAGGATTCCACGCCGTAATCAATTTAAGCGATCAGTGGACAACCCGGAAAATTGAAATTGAAGCCACTCCTCCGGGGTTTGTTATCAGTCCTTTTGTGAACCCCACCGGGGAGGAGACCATTTATATTCCCGCCGATTTATATTATCATTCCGATACCGGCGAACTGGAAAATATTTCGGGAGGAAATGAAGAACGCAAACGGCAATACCTGGAGTCGCTGACCAAGGCATTGGAACATGGTTCCGGCAGAGCAACAGTACCGTATCACACCGGTCGTGATCCGGTATTTAACGGGGCGGATCAGAAACAGCATTACTTAGCTATTGTCGATAAAGGACTGCGGGCGATCGAGAGGGGAATCTTCCAGAAAGTGGTTACGGCACGTACGAAACAAGAAAAACTGGCGCCGGACTTTAACCTGGTTTTGACGTTTCTCGCTTTGGCCAAAACATACCCGGCCGCATTTGCATCCTTGTTCTCCGTCCCCGGTTATGGAACCTGGATGGGGGTCAGCCCGGAATTATTGATTCAAATTAATCGTGAACGGATTTTTCGCACCGTATCACTGGCGGGTACCCAGCCGATCAACGAGGATGTTGATCCCGCGCGAGCGGCGTGGACGCAAAAGGAGATTGAAGAACAGGCCATGGTAAGCCGCTTTATCATTAATCAGTTTAAAAAAATCCGCCTGCGGGAATTCGAAGAATTCGGTCCCCGGACCGTGGCCGCCGGCAATTTAATGCACCTGAAAACCGATTTCACGGTGGATATGAACAGTGTCAATTTTCCCGAACTGGGTTCGGTCATGCTTTTCCTGTTGCATCCTACGTCGGCGGTGTGCGGAATGCCCAAGCGACGGGCGATTGATTTTATTCTGAATTATGAAACCTTCGATCGGGCTTTTTACAGCGGCTATCTCGGTCCGGTGAACATTCAGGACGAAACATACATCTACGTAAATTTAAGATGCATGCAATTATTTGCCGACAAAACCGTTTTGTATGCCGGTTCGGGCATTACCCACGATTCCGACCCCGAAAAGGAATGGGAAGAGACGAATTTGAAGTGCCAGACTTTACTGAATGTGTTACGGCACTAAACCCATGTTCTTACCTGCAATCGTTAACATTGCCGAAATCTGTGCCCGCAAGGGCATCAGCAATGCGATTTTATCTCCCGGTTCCCGATGCGCCCCATTGACCCTGGCTTTTGCCCGACATGAAAAGATAAACGTGCGTACGGTCAGCGACGAACGCTCGGCCGCATATATCGCCTTGGGAATCGCCCAGAGCACACAAAAACCGGTTGTGCTCGTGTGTACTTCCGGCACGGCGGCCCTGAATTATGCTCCCGCGGTAACGGAAGCTTATTATCAGCATATTCCCCTTATCGTGATCACCGCCGATCGTCCCCCGGAATGGATCGATCAACAGGATGGCCAATCCATCCATCAATCGAATTTGTATGCGCCGCATGTTAAAGCCGGCTACGATTTACCCGTGGATACTGCGCACGCCGATGCCGCCTGGCATGTGGAAAGGAGTGTTTCCGATGCCGTTAACTGCGCCCAGGCGTTCCCTCCGGGGCCGGTTCATCTGAATATCCCCATCCGGGAACCCTTCTATCCCCGGGGTGACGAAACAGTCCGTTTTGATTCCGATATCCGAATCATCGATGAGGTAAATGGTACCGCTGTTTTGGACGATGAGCAGTGGCGAAAACTGGTCACCAAAATTCAGAGTGTTGAGAAGATGTTGCTGGTCGGAGGACATGGGGAAAAAGATTCCGACCTGTTGGAAGCGTTGAATCGATTATGTAAAAACGCCGACATTCCGGTTGTCGGCGATGTAATCACCAATCTTCATCCCCTGGAGAATTGTGTAAAACATGCCGATATCATTTTGGCCCGGAAGGACGAATCGGCATTAACCGACTTGCGGCCCGACTTGCTCATTACTTT
>JAADGP010000107.1 GCA_013152315.1 FCB group bacterium | reverse complement strand
TTCAAACCTTATTCCTGGTGGGTAAAGCTTTGCCCCTGCTACTACTTCAACACAACCATTTTTCGGGTTTGACTGAAATCCCCTGCCCTTAGCCAATACAAATACACACCGGCACTGACTTTTTCTCCAAAATCATTCGTGCCATCCCACACGGCAGATTTAAGGCCTGGCTCCTCAACACCCCGTACCAGCGTTTTAATTTTCTTACCCAAGATATCATACACCACAAGCGTAACAGCTACTTGCTCGGGCAGTTCATACTGAAAAGTTGTGGTCGGGTTGAAGGGATTAGGATAGTTCTGCATTAGTTTAAATTGTTTAGGCAGCTCTGAAATTTCATTGTTTCCAAGAGCAGTCACGTCAACAACCACCAGGATGTCTATCGTTGGATTATTCACATCATTTGAGAAAACAGAAAGCGTATCAATATAAAATCCTACCACGAGTTCCGAACCATCGATGAGCACTACCAGGGAATCCATACCACCTGGTTCAGTACGTCCACTGTCCGGATAAACACTCAACCATGGGCCCTGCCGGTTAACGACCCATTCCAAATCGGCAGTACCAATATTTTCGATGATTAGCGTCTTTGCGAAAGTCTCTCCTTCTATGATCGACACTGAGATGCTGTCACCGGGTGTAACCAGTATCCCGGCTACGCTTACTTCAGTAATCGTCAGTGTAACCGGCACATTAATATTCGGCGTATTCGGATCATCAGAATTGACAATTAACACACCATCATAGATTCCGGCCGTCGAATCAACGGCATCTATGGTAATGGTGACAAGAGCGGAATCGCCCGGTTCGGTCGTCCCCGACGTAGGCCCGGCGCTGAGCCAGGGGCTGTAGTACGTCCAGCCTACCGTCCAGTTGAGAGTTGCTATACCCGCATTCCTGATAATTAATGTGTCTCTGCCTGTGGTTCCTTCGTCAAGATCAACCATAAAGCTGTCAGGCGCTACAACAATTTCCGGAGCGGCGGTTACAAAAAGCGAAACCGGTTGCCTGATTAGCGGCGTATTCGGATCGTTGGAAGAAATCAGCAAGGTATCGACATAATAACCTTCGTCTAAATTGGAAGCGTCGATTATTACCATAATTGAATCCGTAATACCCGGCACGACTGTTCCTGAATCAGGATCGGTGCTGATCCAGTTTGTCGCCGACTCAATGGCCCATTCCAGGATTGAAGAACCCATATTTGAAATTGTGAGTATTTCCGTAGTGGTCTGACCAACGTTCAGCGAATAGGTGAAGATATCCAGCGCCGCCGAAATCCTGCTTTCCGGGACAGTAACCTCAACGCATTGGGAAAATTCCGAGGAATTCCCGTCGGGGTCCGTGGTCGTGGCGGTTATGTACTCCGCCAGGTTAACGTCAGCAGTTAAAGTAACGTAAAAATTCGCATTCCCGCTGCCGTTCGTCGTAACTGATGCGAAATCGATGAATTCTTCCCCTTCACCATAACCGGAAGGATCACAGGCACCATTTAAGAAGAACTCGATTCGGTAAGAAGTGTTCGGTAAACTGTTCAAGGTCCCGGCAATCCGAACGATATTCTCGCGTGCAGCGGCAAAGAGTTCCGGATAATTCTGTAAGTTATTCGCGCCAACATCGCCATCGCCGTCATCGTTGTACGACAAACCATCCAAGCCGAGATCGATTCCCTGCAATCCATTGGCATAAATGGAATTGGACAGAATAGCATTACCAGTTCCCACATTGGAAAGCAAACCCACGCCAACATCGCCATTAAAAGCGATAATGTTGCCTTCGCCATCTTCGATCCCGCCAATGATATTGTCCCCGGTATCCTGCATCAGGAATATTCCTCTAAAACCGTTTCCCAGGTTAATAGTGCCGGTTGTGTCGGTTCCGATCTGATTGCTTTGCACAAGGTTTCCTGTTGTACGGCTTCCGGTAAGTAAAATTCCCTCATCCCCGCTATCGGCAATAATATTGCCCTGTCCCGGTGCGCCGATGATGTTATTTTGCGATCCGTCATTAACGGCAATGCCGTTGAGACCATTGCCCAGGGAATTTATTCCCGAGCGATCGGTGCCTATAAGATTTTCCAGTATGGAGTTTCCCCGAACTTCATAACCACTCATAAAAATACCGTGCCCGTGATTCCCGGAGATAAGGTTGCCAACGATGGTATTGTTTTGGGCGCTATCCTGAATCGCTATCCCACTTGACATATTGAGGGCCTGGGTACCGGTGGCGTCGGTGCCGATGTAGTTCCCCTGAATGACGTTATTATTTGCCCCCGGCCCCTGGATCATCACACTTCCCACTATGACATTGCGTGTGCTGTCTGCCGTCCCGCCAATAAGATTATTGGCGGAGCCTAAAATACTCAACCCTCCGGCACCGGGATTGGAAGTGCCGGTAATGTCGGTACCGATAAAGTTCCCCTGTATGACATTTCCCATCACGTTATCCAAAACGATATCGGTTCCCGATTGATTAATCGCAATACCTCTCACCGTGGTACTATCCGCCCTAATCGTCAAGCCCCAGGCACCGCCGGTATTACTCCCGTCGATCTCAATCATGAGTACGGCATTGTCACCTTGATTAAAAGGCAGCGTGTTTGGACTGCTGCCCGGCTGGCTGTAACCGTCGATGAAAGCCGGTTTGGTAAGCGCCGGGAGGTACGATGAAAGTTGAATTGTGTGTGGTCCCGTACCGGGGATGTCGAATTTAATGGGGATAATTGTATTTGAAGGATTATTATTGGATTCTTGAATTGCCGCCCGCAGTGTACAGTCGCCGGTCCCATCGTCACAAATGCCATCCCCCTGGTTCAGGTCCTCACCGTCACCGGTGGAATTCACCGTAAAAGCTTCCACCAACGTTCGGGTGAATTCAATGGGGATGCGCACCAAATCGCGATCGTAGGTGGTCCCTTCATGATTGCGGGTATAATACAAATAGGCCTGCTGACCGGTCACCTCAAAATTCCGGGTCGTATCGCTGGTGTCGATCAATGACGGATAATGGTATGCGTCGCCGGATAACCAGGGCGTCCACCACAACTTGGCTTCCTTAATTATTTGAGCTCGCGACCAATTGATCAGATCATCGGAAAAGGAATAGAAAAATCCATAGACCAGGTTACCCGTAACCGGATCATCCCCCACGTGAGGCCCCACCAGTACGAATTTTTTGAAGAACGTGTTGTAGGTAATGCTGGATTGCATCTTATCGATTTGATCGCGTGATATGGGTTGAACAATATGCTCGGCCGGATCCGCATTCGGATTTAAATACGGGTTGATGAATTGAACATTAAACCCTGATCCATCCCAGGCTCGCCAACTGGCGGGATCATCCAGCGTCAGCGTACGTGCCACGGCTACGCCCCAATCCTGAAGTCCATAAGCTTCTACCTGGAAGAGCACATAATAATAGCCGTCATTCGGATTTAAAATGATATTGCTCCCGCCAAAGACACCATAAGGACTTACATTGGGTTCATAAACATAGGGCGCACTTGCAACCAGGTGGTTCGGTGGTGTGGCGTGAGTATAAGTGGCGCCTTTATCGGTTGATGTGGCAAAGGTAATGGAATTGTACCAGGTGTCGCCTTGATATTCGTTGTGTACCAGGGCATAAATGGTACTTCCATCCAGCGTGTAGGGTGCCATGAGCCATTCATGGTCGTTGAATTGCGACGGGTCCGTATCCAGATCGGAATCCATAATCACGTTGCAATCCCGCTTAACGTTATTAATATTGTCACCGATCATCCGCCGGTTGATGTAATGGGTGGCGATTAACTGCACCTTACCGTCGGCATCGCGAAAAGCGCGGGCGGGAGCATCGGGAATGTCTACCTCTTCGCAACTGTCGGCTGACCAATCGAAGACAATTTCTTCGGGCCCGAGAATATTAACCGGTCCGGGATATTCGACCTGAGCGGCCAAATTATTTGTGCCTAAAACAACGGTCCAAAATAGTAAAACAAAAATAACGTTCCATCGATCATTTGACTTCATGAGTATTTCCTGGGATTAAATAGCTTTTAAAAATCTCATCAGTTTCAGGGGAGAGATAAATACCCAGAGCTAATCGAAGTAACATTCACTTTGGTTTAGTCTTTGTGCGAGTCTTTGCAACCCCCAATCCATGAAATTATTGCAAAGACGTCCTTTCCCGGACTATAGACCTAAAGTCTTTTCTACATTTTATTTATCGACAACTAACTCTTGTAACGCAACTTGTTTCGGACGAAACATAATTGTTGCTGCACTATAATCTAATCAAAACAAACGATATCAATGTTAGATTTTTTAAAATTCAATA
>JAADGP010000013.1 GCA_013152315.1 FCB group bacterium | reverse complement strand
TTAAATCCGGGCATAAACTTATGAGAGGAATATCACGTGTTCCCGATAGTCGCTACGCTCCGACACGGTTCACGTTTCCCCGACAGTCGCTGCACTCCGTCGGGATCTCCGCTACGCTCCGACACGATTCACGCATCACGTTTCACGTTTCAGATCCTCTCAGCCTGTGTCTCAGCCTTTGTGGATAATCCAATAATGAAAAATACAACAGTCTTGTTATTCCTTAAATAATGAGTCGGTTGTTTCCGGGAAACAAGATTTCCTTGTTCAATAATGCACCCTTAATATATTTTGTAAAGCAGGTTTGAGTTCGTTCCCGGAAGGTTGAATTAGTGTCAATACCGAAAGAAGCGGAAAAAATACAATAGAACCATGGAATAAATCATTGAGAAAACTATAAAAGTTGATTAACTTACATTTTCATTCAACTGTAATAACCATCAACTTTTGAGGTAGACTAATGGCTCATGTTAAGGCAATTTCAAATTCTACAGAACCCTGGACTTCACTTTCAGCAAACCTGTTTGCAATTGGATTATTTGATGATCATTCGTTAACCGATGTCGGGGTGGAGGTAGACCAGGCATTAAACGGCCAAATTCGCCACGCGATTGAACTGGGTGATTTAAAAGGAAAGGCTGATGAAACAGCCCTTTTTTACTACCACGATAAACGGATCCTGGTTGTCGGTCTTGGAGAAAAAGAAAAATTTGGTCCGGAGGCCCTCAGGCGTGCCGGGGGGACCGTCGCGAAAACCGCGATTTCCAAAAAGATCGGTACTATTTCAATGGAAGTGTTTGGTGGCAATAATAGTGCTGTTAACAGCCAGGCGTTGGTTGAAGGTGTCATTTTAGGCAGTTACCAATTCCTTGACTACAAGACCCGGGAAGACGATATATTTACATTGGAAGAGGCGGTAATATTGAATGGTTCGGAAGATGGCATTGGTAAAGGTCATATTATTGCCGATGTTGTGTGTCGAATTCGTGATTTGGAAAACCACCCGGGGAATGTCACGACTCCAACAAAACTGGCTGAGGAGGCCAAACAAATTGCCGAGGAAGGTGGCATGAAACTGACGGTTTACGAGCGTGAGGAATTTACCGCCATGGGTATGGGCGGTTTGGCCGCTGTTGCCTCGGGAACCGAAGAACCACCGAAATTTATTGTATTGGAATATTGGGGGGATCGCCAGGATCAAAAACCGGTGGCCTTAGTCGGTAAAGGATTGACCTTCGACAGTGGGGGGCTTTCCATCAAACCCGCCAGCAAAATGGACGAAATGAAATTCGATATGTGCGGCGCCGGTGTAGTATTGGGAGTAATGCACGCGGTGGCGGCTATTAAACCGAAAATGAATATTGTTGCCGTTATTCCATCAACCGAGAATTTAAGTGGCGGAAAGGCTTATAAACCGGGCGACATCCTGAAGGCTTATAATGGTAAGACCATTGAAGTGCTGAATACGGACGCCGAGGGGCGTCTCATCCTTGCCGACGGTCTGAGTTACGTAAGCAAGCATTACGACCCGGAATATGTTTTGGATTTTGCCACGCTTACGGGAGCGGTTATTACCGCTTTGGGGCATGTGGCAACGGGCATTATGGGTACCGATCCGGCCTTGATTGAGCGCGTTAAAGCGGCGTCCGAAGCCACCGGGGAAAAAGTATGGGAATTGCCGTTATGGGAAGAATATTGTGAACAAGTAAAATCGAAAATTGCCGATGTGAAAAATATCGGCGCACCGCGCCAGGCCGGTACGATCGCCGGAGGAGCCTTCCTGAAAGAATTCGTTGGGGAAGACATCCCCTGGGTCCATTTTGACATCGCTGGTACGGCCTGGGGCAGTAAGGAAAAACCCTATACTCCAAAAAGAGGAGCAACCGGGGAACTCATACGCCTCGTGTTGAATTTGATTGGTGTATAGTTCGTTTAAGATAGCTAAAGACCCCGAAGTAGTATTTCCGGGGTTTTGTTTTTTCAGGTGATATATTAGGAGCGATTAATGGCCACGAACCCCGACCGTAACGAAGCCTTGAAATTGTTGTTTGAATACACAAAAAGTGACTCGTTACGAAGGCATGCTCTCGCCGTGGAACAGGTAATGCGTACTTACGCCAGGAAGCTGGGTGAGGATGAGGAGACTTGGGGCATCACCGGCCTTTTGCACGATTTTGATTATGAAAAATACCCAACAAAGGAAGAACATCCTTTTGTCGGCAATAAAATCCTGGAAGAAAAAGGTTACGGTAAGGACATCCGCGATGCGATCATGGGGCACGCCGATTACAGCGGGGTTCCCCGGGAAAGTTTAATGGCGAAAATGCTGTACGCCTGCGATGAATTGACCGGTTTTATTTTTGCCGTTACCTATGTGCGACCGTCAAAGTCAATCCACGAAGTGAAAGTAAAGTCCGTGACCAAAAAATTAAAAGACAAGAGCTTTGCCGCTAAAGTCAGTCGCGAAGAAGTAGCCCAGGGGATTGCCGAAGCGGGCCTTGATCGTGCCGAGCATATTTTGTTCATTATTAACGCCCTGAAGGAAAAAGCGGATGAATTGGGCTTGGCCGGGACTGATTGATTCATATGCTGTGGCTTTGATCACTTTCACCGGGATTTTTATCTATTATATTGTCATATAAAATTTTATCCGGGAAACAGGAAGATCCTGCAAATCAGACAACGGAATTGCATCCCTATTATTATTCCGGTATTTTACAACCTTGGTATATTTTGATTAGGCAATAAACAAAAGGAAAATAAATATGCATCGACAGATTATTAGCATAATTCTTTTTTGCAGTATTGTATTTGCTTTGGAACCGGTACCCGAACAAGCGATTCCCGGCGAAGTGATTGTTAAATTGGCGCCAAACACCCAGTTGATTAAAAGCCGTTCAATCACGACGGGTCAGGCGCAATTGGATATGCTCCTGAACCAATATGGTGTATCTTCCGTCGAACCGATGTTCCCGACAAAAAAATCCCGGCGCCGTGATTTACCGGATATCAGCAGGATTTATCGCGTGCGATATGGCAGCGCAGCGGATCCCCGGACAGTCGCCGCTGAAATGAGCAAACTTCCGGGCGTGGTTTATGCCGAACCCAATTTGATTTTACATGAAATGGATGTCCCCGATGATTCCCTGGTCAGCGAACAATGGCATATTAAAAAAATAAACGCCTATGGCGCCTGGGATATTTCCCATGGCGATACGGCGGTATTGATCGCCATTGTCGACGGGAGTTTTGATTTACAGCACGAGGATCTTAAGGATAACTGGTTTACCAATTATGCCGAGTTAAACGGGACTCCCGGGGAGGATGATGACGGCAACGGATATGTTGACGATATTCGCGGTTGGGATTTTGTTTATGATGACAATGATCCCAATTATGGGGATCCCGCTAATACGCACGGGACTCACGTGGCAGGTATCTTGAATGCGGTAACAAATAATTCACGCGGTGTTTCCGGAGTGGCCTGGAATGTAAAAATGTTGCCGTTGAAATGCGGTTTGGATGAGCCCTCTACGTCAATCATCAATGGCTATTCAGCTATTGTTTATGCCGCGGAAATGGGAGCCGACGTAATCAACAATAGTTGGGGTGGCGGCGGTTATACGCAGTACGGGGAGGATGTTGTCGCCTATGCGACCGCCCTGGGAGCTCTCGTAATCGGCGCCGCCGGAAATGAAAACACCACTGGATTTTTCAGTCCCGCGGGATTACAGAATGTTTTGAGTGTGGCAGCGACTAACAGTTCCGATGCACGCGCCTCGTTCAGTAACTACGGCCTGACCGTCGATGTGGCGGCTCCCGGAGTAAACATCCTTTCTACTTTTACGGAAAATAATTATGGGTACCTTTCCGGTACATCGATGGCAAGTCCCGTCGTTACCGGGCTGGCTGCATTAGTGAAAAGTGTTTATCCCGATCTTTCTCCTTATGAATTAGCTTACCGGATTGCCGGCACCGCCGTGAACATTGACAGGTTTAATCCCGATTATATCGGTATGTTAGGGGCCGGTCGGATTAATGCTTACCAAGCCGTCACGTTTGACACATCCCAGTTTGTGAAAATCCTGCCACAAATAGACAGCTGGGAAATTTCAGCCAGCGATGTGGTTTCAGGAAATAACAATGGGATTTTGGACCGTGGGGAAACAATTAACGTTTCCGGTGTTTTTCGAAATTTTTCCCTGGCTGATGCGGGAGATTTTTCCATACGATTAACTTCCTCCAATCCCGATCTAATTGTCGTGGACAGTGCCTCCTCCAGCTATCCTTTCACTCATGATTCGGAAATAACTATCAACAATGAACTCAGTTTTCAGGTCGCCGATTCGGCGGAAGCCGGTATGGTGGAACTAACCGTGGAAATGTATGTCGACGGGGTGTTGCACCGGACCCATCCTTTAAAGGTTTTGGTAGGGAAAACACCGGTATTGATAGTGGATGATGATGGCGGCAATATCGTGGAAGGTTTTTATACCGGTATCCTGGATGAACAAGGAATCAAATACGGTGTATGGGATCATAACCTCCAGGGCACTCCATCGGCGGAGGTCCTGAAAGCATTTCCCATCGTAGTTTGGCTTTGTGAGTGGGCCTTTCCCGGTTTGGATGACAATGATCGGGCGAACCTCCGTCAATATTTGGATAGCGGTGGCAATCTTTACTTGTCCGGCCAGGATGTGGGTTGGGATCTTAACCTTAATCCCGGCACTGCCGATCAAAAGTCGTTTTTTCAGGATTATCTGCATGCCGTCTGGGGAGGCGATGATGCTGATGTGAAGCATGCGAACGGAATTTCCGGAGATCCGATTGGTGACGGACTCAGTTTTGATTTTTGGCAGCCGGGATATCCTCCTAACTACCAATACCCTGATTATTTTTCACCGGCTGACGATGCCTATCTTAGTTTTGAGTACAGCAACGGTCTCGGAATGGGATTACGCTATGCGGGCGATTATAAAGTAGTGTACACCGGAATTGGTCTGGAAACTTTTGGCAGTAATTTGAACTCAATTCCCCCTGATGATATTAATGATACGCAAAGAACCGCCCTGACCAGAATTCTAAGCTATCTCAACTTTATCAGTCACACTGCTTACACCGATGTGGAAGACACCACCAGCAATTTCGATGTTGCGATAACGATAACGGGGGATATCTCTGATCTGGGAAGTGTGGAGTTGTATTACAAATCCGGGACGATGGTTGATTTTACGAACGTAACGATGGCCGATAGTGGTATGGGACGTTTCGTGGGGACGATTCCGGCGCCCAATACCGCCACGGAAATAGAATATTACGTAAAAATATCCACGGAATATTATGAATGGACAAATCCGGTTGGGGCACCTGCGAACGCGTTTCGTTTTTATGCCGGCCCGGACACGATACCACCGGTTATTCTATCCGTTAATGCTTTGAATAGTCGGATTGATCGTTCGGGGGTGGAAGAGGTCGTGACCTATACGATGGATAATATCGGAATTGACAGTGTGTTTCTGCAATGGTCCACCAGTCTCGATCCCGATTCGGTGAATACAATCCCGATGAGCTTCGATGGCCAGGCGTGGAAAGCAGATCTGGTCTGGGATAATCTTGTAGGGGGGACAGTGGTTTCCTACTGGATTAAGGCGGTGGATGCGTCTTTAAACCACAATCAGGCTTTTTCCGATCCGATGACCTTCAGGATTACCAATACCACACGGGTTACCCGGTGGGAAGAACAGGATATTAGCGGCTGGGATACCGGTGACGGATGGGGGTTACAATACATCAATTCCGTGATTGGGTACGGCATGAATGATTCACCGGATGGACAATATGCGAACAATGCCGATAATCGTTTAACCATACTGAACCCCATTGATCTTTCCCCCTATAACAAGGCTTACCTGCAATTCTGGAATGGCGCCTTCCTTCGCCCGAATGAAGATTTCGGATACGTGGAATTGTCCGGTGACGGCACGAATTGGACCACGGTATCAACCATTACGGGAATGAATGTTGTTAAAACGGTGACTTTTGATGTCACCGACTATATTGATACCGGAGTCTACATCCGATTCCGGATGACATCGGACGCGGAAAATACGGCGATCGGTTGGTTTGTGGATGATATCCATTTGCTTGTGGATACAACAATTGTTATTGCGGCGACCCAAGACGAAAAGGAGCAATTACCCACAACCTATGCGTTAGAGCAGAACTATCCGAACCCGTTCAATCCCGTGACCCGTATTCAATTTGCGTTACCCGTGGGGAGCCAAGTCTCCTTGGTAATCTATGATTTGTTGGGACGGGAGGTTAAAACCCTGGTGAATGAATTTCGTCCTGCCGGAAGGTATGAAATCGTCTGGAATGCCACAAATGAGTCCGGTTCCCCGGTCAGCGCCGGGATGTATTTCTATCGCCTGGCGACCGATTCGTACTCTCAGACTCGAAAGATGATATTGCTCAAATAAGCCGTATTTACAATACGAGTTCCCGGACGATAGGGTGTGGGTGCGCCCTACAAAATCGGGGACATATTTTGGGAATAAATGTGATACCAAACAGCGCAGGATCTGATCCTGCGTTTGTTTTTCCGATTGTTTGAAATTGGGAAAGAACGCGTGATTTGAAGGAGCGAATACTATGGCACTCGTGTACGTCAAGCATCCCTGGCTACACTGCGTTACGCCAGGCAAGCCTGCTTAACGGTTCCTGCTGAAGGACTACACCCGACAACCGAGGACGGTTGTCGTACACGTGCATCAAGCACCCCTGTCTACACTATGTTACGCCAGGCAAGCCTGCTTGGCGGTTTTTATTGAGGGTTCATACTGATCGTCCATACTCGACAACCGAGGAACTTGTCCCGCTGCGGGGTCGGTATGGATAATAATCTGGTCATGAAAGATTTTGTTCCATCTCCTCCAAAATCCTAGCGAATAAACATGAATAATCATCGGTTGGACCGGTCGGTTATGTCAGCAAAGGCCCATTGAAAATGGAAAATACAGTAGTACGATAAATCAGATTGGAGGAATTAAATTCAGATAAAGGCAGAGAGAAATATTTAGTGAATACGCCCAACATTAGATTATCTTACGTATCATGATTTACGGATACGGTTTATTATTATTGGTATTAATACTGGTCGGGTTGGCGGTATTTATTTCCTCGGTTGCTTACCGCAATCCCCAAAAACCTCATCGTCGGACACCGGCCGAATATGATATTCCGTTTACGGAAGTTTATATTCCGACCAATAATCAGCGGCACTTGTATGGTTGGTGGATTCCGGCACAGAACCCTGGTTCGGAGCCGCCGCCCACTTTGGTCCTGGTCCATGGCTGGGGAAGAAATGTCGCCCGCATGTTGGGGTTTATCCGGGAATTGCATCCCCAGGGATATAATTTATTGGCCTTTGATGCGCGTAGTCATGGGAGTAGTGACTACGACGGCACCGCGACCATGGTGAAATTTGCCGAGGATATCTGTGCCGCCATTGATTATCTGGTGTTGTTGCCGAACATCGATCCCGAACAAATCGGGGTAATCGGGTTATCGATCGGCGGCAGCAGCGCGATTTATGCCGCGTCCCTGGACTCCCGGATAAAATGTGTGGTAACCATGGGCGCTTTTGCCCACCCCGGAGATATTATCAGGATCGAGTTTAAGAAACGGCATATACCGTATTTCCCGTTGGTGTGGCTGATGATTTTGTATATTCAGTTACGGATCGGAAAATCGTTTAATAAGATCGCACCGGAAAATGTTATCCCCAATATTCCGGCACGGATATTCATAATTCATGGCGAAGATGATTTAATTGTCCCCCTTGAGCACGGTCAAAGACTTTACGCGGCCGGGGACCCCCGTAGGGTGAGGTTTTGGCAAGTCCCGGGGAAAGGACATTCCGATTGTCCCGATCACCCCGAATTCTGGCAAAAGGTTTCCGCGTTTCTCGAAGAAGCGTTCGAAATGGAGGAGGAATAAATATGGATTCGATCCCGGAGGAAATGCGTCTTAGATTGATTTTATCCTCAACTGAATTATTTTAAGATTGGTCGCTTTAATGTATGTTTTGATATGAGTATTGCCACCGGAATAATCCTGTTCATCCTGGGACTGGTTTGTGGAGCCGCCTTTGTGTGGTTCCTTCGCCAACGGGAAATCGATTCGATTCATAAATCGCAGGAGAAAATGGAAGCCGTATTCGGTAACTTGTCCAAGACGGCATTGGATGAGAATATTAAAACCTTCCTGAAACTGACGGAAAGCCGATTCGGTGATCTATTGAAGACTTCCGATACCCAATTGGAAGAAAAGAAAAAATTGATTGAATCCAGTTTACGCGAAATGAAGAATCAACTGGAAAATCTCACCAAGGAAACGTCGGCCTTGAAAGGGCAAATGACCGAATCCCGCCTGGGCATTACTCAACTGACGGACACCACCGCGAAACTGAGCCAAATCCTTTCCAGTTCGCAAGCCCGTGGACAATGGGGTGAGAAGATGGTGGAGGATATTCTGAATTTCATGGGGCTCATGGAGGGGGTGAATTATGAGCGGCAATCACAGGAGGGGAGTGGTCGGCCCGATTTTACATTTCTTTTACCCCAGGGAAAACGAATCAATATGGACGTGAAGTTTCCCTGGAGTCATTACGCGGCCCTTTTCTCGGCGGAATCCGAGTCGGACCAGAAAAGGGAAAAGAAGCAGTTCCTGGCCGATGTTAAGAATCACGTCAAAACGATTGCCAAACGGGGTTATATCGATCCCGCCGGTGGAACTGTCGACTATGTATTGATGTTTATTCCGAATGAAGGTATTTACGCTTATTTGAACAAGGAAGGAGACGGACTGGTGGATTTTGCCTTGGAAAACAAGGTAATTCTTTGCTCTCCGATTACTTTATATGCCGTGCTTTCCATGATTCGCCAATCCGTTGAAAATTTCAAAATGGAAACGCGCGCCAGTGAAATGCAGGCCCTTGTGCAGGCTTTCAAAACACAATGGACAAGATTTGTGGATAAAATCGACGCCCTCGGTAAATCGTTAGGTACCGTGCAAAAGCATTATGAGGAACTGCAGACAACACGCGTTCGTCAATTGGATCGACCGGTGGAAAAGATCCTCGATCTTCAATTAGGTACCTCGGAAGAGAAAAAGGAATTGGAAGGACCGAAGTCATGAAAACAGTAATTCATCTTCTTTCCTTCGCGTTTGCGATTTTATTGTTTTCCTGCGTCGGACCGCCGGAATTGGACGATGGTTTAGTGAAGAACCTTCCCTCGGTGGTGAATACTCCCGATGCATTCACGTTTTTACTGAAAGCCGATAATTACACGTTTGACGAAACCTACGACCTGTCTCTGTCCCTGGTAGATTCCACCGATATTGTAGTGACAACAATCCTGGTAACCGGTTTTGTCCGTGGGGATTCCACACAAATATCGGTCCTTAACGCTCTGGATACACCCCTGCTTCCGTTTATGGTTGATGGCGATTACAATTATGTGTCCATCGATTCGGCGAAAACATATTCGCCGAAGAAAGTGAATATCCGGGGGAAAAATTTTACCGGGGAATTGAATTTTATATTGGCTAAGAGGAATTAGCTCTAACCTGATTAATTCATCAGAAATGAATTATTCAGGCTAAGTAGGGCACCAAAAATCTGTCAGGTTTTTGGTGGAAAATTCAGTCTAAAAGTAAGTTATTTTATTGCTGCGGTCCGCTTTAGTGGACTGCAGGAGCAAGTCGTTTGCCAGTTGGTGGATTGCAGGATCAGGGTGGAGGGGGACGGTATATTAATCGACTCCTGTTTCCGGTAGGGACGCGGGAGACATCCCTTGGAAGTTATGTTTCTTCCCACGCGGGACAGAGTAAATGTTTGTAATCACACCAGTCACAGTGAAACCCTTTACAGGGATCGAATTCCTGTTTCCTGATTCCCCGGCCGACCGCGCGGATTTCCTCCCGGAATAGCGCTAATTCTTCAGGTGTAAAGGTGTGCGAGCGCAAAGGATCTTCCTCTTCACGTAGAAATAAAAGCGCCGCTGATTCCGGCAATCCGCCGAATTCGAGATCGGAACGTTTTTCCAAAAATATACTGTAAATCGCCAGTTGCAGGTTTTTCCGGGGATCGGTGGGCGTTTTACTGGTTTTATAATCAACTACCCGGTAGCCCCTGATTCCCTTATCGATCCGATCGATTTTTCCCCGGATATTGATATCTTCCAGGTCAAAGGAGAAGGTCAGTTCTCTTTCCACCACCGTGACCGGATGCTCTTTCAGGAACCGGTAATACCGTTTTAATAAATCAATTCCCTGTTTTTTAAATTCAATTTCACGCGCGGTGTATTCGAATTCACCCTCCTGCCAATAATGATCCAGCAGTTCCAACAAATGTTTTTCCGTTTGTGGCTCTCCCGGTTTGTGGAATTGCTCCAGGACTTGGTGAATGATAGTTCCGAAAACCAATTGCGGTTTACTGGCTAATTCGGGAACCTTATCGATGTAGCCTAACCGGTATTTTAAAGGACATTGTTGATAGGTGTCGATCGCGCTGGCGGAGAGTGTCAGTGTTTCCGGTGAATCCGGGCGATGCGGTTTCTTCAAAGCTTCTTTTAATTCGGTCTCCCAGGGCTGATTTCCCCAGGCAATGTCTTTTCCCAGTTCCAGATCGTTAATCCGTTCGATGATCTTTACAAAATCATGAACTTTCGCAAACTGGTTGTTCGCCAATGCGTCCGTTAATCGTTGTTCGTAACGATTGCGCAGGGTGGAAAAGGTAGGTGTATCCTCAGGTATTTCCGGTGGATTCATTTCTAAAACCTCAACTAACTGGGTTGGAATTTCTTTGATAAATGGGGAAGTGGCCCGTTTGGGGGCCAACAGGAATAAACGATCCTGCGCCCGGGTCACGGCCACGTAAAAAAGACGCCGTTCTTCCTGCAGGTGGTGTTCCTTGGGAGATAGTTCGGTGGCGTGGATATATTTGAGCCATTGCACCGGCGGACGATCCAGCATGACGCTGGGACGATAGGACAGGGGGAAGCTCTGGGAGCGGTTGAAAGGGATGATCACCACCGGGAACTCAGCCCCTTTGGCGCCATGGACCGTTTCCACGAATACCGCCGGTTTCTTGCGTTTAATTACGGGCAGCTTGGGAGCCACGGTCTGCGTATATTGCAACGTGGCGATATAATTGGCAAATTGATGCAGGGTATTATGCTCACGATGCCGCCGCGTGAAATCCATCGCTTTTTGAAGAAAATCACTGAGATTGACAATCGCCACCTGGTCCATCCATTCGTAACGTTTTATCAGGGGACGAAACAGCCCGATGTATTCGCATATTTCCCAGACCATCTCTTCGGCGTTCTTTTTGGTACGCAACTTACGTAAATACCGAATTTTATTAAGCAGCTTTTCGATTAATGCGCTTTCCGGGTATTTGGTCCAGGAGGAATCATTCATTATTAATTCCAGGCGCAGGGTTTTATCCCGTTTATGATATTCCCGGTACAGGCGGTGGGCGGTCTCGTCACTTACTTCTGTGGCCAATAACCGGAAGAAAGCGCTGTCGGAATATCTTCCGTTACCGATAACCTGACACCACGCAATCAGATTGCGAATAACCGGAATTTCGAAGTAATTAATGGTAAAAACCTGGGTTGGGATGTGGCAGGCTTGGAGGTGTTCGGCCACCATTTTCACTTGGTTGCGTGTACGGCACAGGATGGCGATATCATTATAATTAAAATGGTCGGTAATGACCAGTTCGCGAATAATTTCCGGCAGGGCACGGATTTGTTCGTCTTTGGTTCCGTATAGCAGGGAAGGTTTGGCCGCGTTGGGGTATGTTTCGGCCGCTCTTAGGTCTTTGATTTTGCGTTCCCGGTTACAATGGATGACGGCATTCGCCACGTCGAGGATTCTTTGGTGTGACCGGTAATTTTCCGCCAGGGTAATTTCCCGGTAGTCCCGGAAGTGTCCATAGCGTTTTCTGAAATCCTGCAGATTATAGGCGCTGGCGCCACGGAAACTGTAGATTACCTGGTCGTCGTCGCCGACCACCGTGATACTTCCATGTTCCCGGGCGATCATACCGATGATCTCATTCAAAGCGTAATTGTTGTCCTGGAACTCATCGACAATGATGTGCCGGTACTTATTTCTGAGGGATTTAAGCAGGGAAGGTTGGTTTTTCATCAAGGCATGGCATTGAAAAATCATGTCGCCGAAATCGACCAGGTGTTGTTCTTCTTTCCACCGTTGGAAAATGGGGAATATTCGTTTCAGATCATTCAGTTGGGCGATGATGTCAGCGCTCATTTCGTCCGTATCCGGTTTAATGTCCGGCAATTGCGCCGGGTCGATCAATTCATCCCGGATGCGGTTAAAGAACGGTATGAACCCCTTGCTGACCGCTTTAATCGGATCCTGGGCGAAGAGTGATGATTCAAAAGGTCCCAGTTCATCAAAACGGTCCATCAGCATGTAGATAGCGTCACCTTCCTCCATCAACATGGGAGAGACCGCATTCGACGGGGAAAAATCCTTTACGACCTGGTAACAAAAGGAATGGAAAGTGCCGGCCGTAATCGTTTCGGCGGCCGGGCCGATTTCCCGGATGAGTCGTTCTTTTAATTCCCGGGCGGCATTTTCCGTGTAGGTAATCGCCAGCAGCGAAGCCGGATCCACCCGGTTATGCTCGATCAGGTAAATAATCCGGTGTAAAAGGGTAGTCGTTTTACCGGTTCCCGCCCCAGCCAGGATCATTAGCGGTGCCGGCGGGTGGGTGATGGCTTCGGTCTGAGCCTGATTGGCGGTGAATTTTCCCCGGGCATAAAGCATGTCAAAAATTAACCTGAATTAATCATCTTCGGAACCCGGAAACCGGGGACACCGGGGAAACCGGGAGTTTATGTAGTCCTTCATTAATTGAAAGACCCAAGACCCAAATTCCAAGAGCCAAAAGATGGTGAGATCGTAAAAAGTCCCGGGATGTCATTCTTGATCCCGCAAAGCGGGAGAAGAATCTCTGATAATACCTTTTTACAATCTCGTCAAAGATAAATGGACACATCACATATCCTGGTCCCTGGGCCTTGGGTCTTGGCTCTTGGTTCTTGGAATTTGGCTCTTGGTTCTTATCTAATTTTATGGTGTTTCTCAGGGACAATGTTTAACGTTCCGGCATGGAAAGTTTGTTTTTAACCTTTCGTGGCGGTTTGGGTCTAAAGAGGCAGGTAAATGAGAAGCGATAATGAACTTATTAAAGACTTTCAAACCGGACGGCAAGCGGCCTTTGATGAATTGGTTAAGCGTCATTTATCAACCGTATTTGCATTTTTTCTCCGGATTACCGGTGACGATATGGCGGCGGAAGATTTGGCGCAGGATGTCTTTTATAAGTTGTACAAGCATCTCGGGAAATTCCGGTTTGATGCGGAATTCACATCGTACCTGTTTCGGATCAACATCAATACCGCCAACACGTATCTTCGAAAGAATCGCTGGCGGAACTGGTTGCACCTGGATGAAGTTCCCGAAAAGAGTGAAGAGAGTAATGAGGATTGGCAATGGTCGCGAACTGAGTTGTGGAATGCCGTGGCCCGGCTTCCGAAGCAACAACGGTTGGTGGTAATAATGCGGATCGCGCAGGAAATGCCATACAAGGATATTGCCGGAATTCTGGGCGTTAGTGAAGGTACGGCCAAGGTGAATTACCATCATGGAATTAAAAAACTAAAAGAGCAATTAGGAGCAAAGTGAGAAAAATGGATTTTGAGGATCAAATAAAATCTATCATCCGGGCCGGTGAAAGCATACCGGATCAGGATCAGTTTATCTCACGCTTACACCAGCGGCGCCGGCAGGAGATATTAAACCGGCATCGTCTATTTTCGGGAGTATCGGCCCTGGCTTTGGTGGTAATGGTCATGCTGCTGGCAATCAGTCAGTTGAATAATCAACCCGGGTATCCACCCGAAAAAGAATATTATTCCGAGATGACTGAACCGGATTCCGCGCAAATAGCCGAGTTTCTGGATGAGGCGGCTCTTTATCTCCTGGATCAGAGCGACGATATTTGGTCCACACTGGAATTTCTTACCGAAATTCAATATGAACCCGTTACCAATTTATTGGAGGATAAATTATGAGAAAAACAGCAGGTGGTCTTCTCATCATAATCATGATGGTCGCAACAATAGTAGGGGCGCAGGAATCCCCGCCCCGGGAACCCCGATCATCCGACCGTGCCGGAAAGATGGAAATGATGGCCATCTGGCGCTTGACGGATGATTTGCAATTAACGGAAAAACAGGCTGAAATATTCTTTCCGCGTTTGCGGGAGCACCGTGAAAAAATGCGCGAAATTGAGAAACGGCAACAGGAAATCATGAAACCGCTTTTGGAGAAAATTGACAAAGGAAAAGAAATAACCGAAAGGGAATTTAAATCTTCATTGAAATCGATAAATGAATTATCGAAGAAAAAGATCGATATGAAAGCCGATTTCCTGTTAAGTATGGGAGACATATTAAGTCCCGTGCAACAGGTAAAGCTGGCTGTGTTTCAGGAGCAGTTTAAAAGGGAAATAATAAAGCGAATGAAGGATTATCGTTCGCCGCATCCTGAACGACGTGGCCCGAAGCGCCGGAATATTTGGTAGTTAACCCTGTCCTATTGAAGGAGACGAAAATGAAAATTCTATCCGTTTTACTAATTATTGCCGGAATGATGATGGTGGGCTGTGAAGATGAGGTTACCGACCTGAGTAATACCGAAGCTGAGTTGATGCAATTGTTAAATGAGGATGAGGCCTTGGCCTTCGACGGACTAAATGACGGCGGGGCGGTGGACCTCGAATATGAAGAGGGCTTAGAGACCGGTGGCGCGGCAAAAACAATGATCGATACCTTATGGCCAAATCATGATGATTACCGAATTCGGTTTGGTCGTCGCATTACGAACGTGGAAACACTTGTGGATTTTGATATCGACGAGGATAACGGAGTTGCCGTTGCCGATGTCAACCGTACGGTTACCGGAAAATTCATCGTTGTCGCGTTTGATACCGCTTATGCCGTGGTGGATTCATTTGTTAAACCTTTTGAAAGTGTTTTCAGCCGTAAAGTGCGTTTTATCAAGGTGGATGATAGTGAAAGACATTGGCGGGTGGACGCGTTTACCATCGGCGCCGGCGGCGCGGGAAGCAAAGTCGCTATTACTCAAATTCAAATATTTGCCCGCAATGATTCCATTGCCGATTACACTTTTACCGCCGATCAGGTTGGGGACATGTTCATTACCAGGGACTCAATCCCTACCTTTAATGCCTGGCGACCGGTTCGTGTTGAGGTGACGGTGGAAAATGCCGGCCCTGAATTCCCGTATTTAAGCGGCGAAGGGGTGATGCTGCATTACGGCCGCAACCGGCGGTATAAAGCCCGTAAGATGATGCATGATAACGGAGCGTGGGGAGACGCAACGGCAAATGATAACGTGTTTACCCGCGTATGGCGAATTCACGGTCCGGGCAT
>JAADGP010000118.1 GCA_013152315.1 FCB group bacterium | reverse complement strand
CAGGAAGAACTGGTGATTTATGAACTCCTCGTTCGCGATTTTATCGACCGTCATGATTATCAAACCCTGATCGATACGCTGGATTACCTGGAGAAACTGGGCATTAACGCCATCGAACTCATGCCCATCAATGAATTTGAAGGAAATTCCAGTTGGGGATACAACCCGTCGTTTTATTTTGCTCCCGATAAATATTATGGTACCAGGCAGGACCTGAAATTATTTATTGATGAGTGTCACCGGCGGGGAATTGCCGTCATTATGGACATCGTTCTGAATCATACTTACGGTCAATCACCTTTGGTGTCCGGTTATACTGGGATTCCGCAAACAACCGCCCGTCGGTCGAAAACCCCTGGTACAATCCGGTGTCGCCCAATCCGGTGTTTGCCTGGGGAAACGATTTCAATCACGAGAGCAAACATACCCAGGCTTTCGTGGACCGGGTAACCGGGTACTGGCTTAACGAATACCGGATCGATGGTTTCCGGTTTGATTTTACCAAGGGGTTTACCAATACGCCCGGAGACGGGGGCGCCTACGATGCTGCCCGGATAACGATCCTAAAGCGGATGGCCGATCATATCTGGGATGAAGTTGACAGTACCGCCTATGTGATTCTGGAACATTTTACCGACAATAGTGAAGAACGGCAATTGGCCGGTTATCGCCGGGGAATGCTGCTGTGGGGGAATTCCAACTACAATTACAATGAAGCAACCATGGGGTATCATTCCGACGGAAAATCCGATTTTTCCTGGGGATTTTATGGCAGCCGGGGTTGGGACAAACCTAATCTGGTCACCTATATGGAAAGCCATGATGAAGAACGGCTCATGTTCAAGAATCTGCAGTACGGAAACAGCAGCGGGAATTACAATGTCCGGTATTTCCCTGTCGCTCTGAACAGGATCAAGTTGGCTGCCGCTTTTTTCCTGACCTTGCCGGGACCGAAAATGATTTGGCAATTCGAGGAACTGGGGTATGATTATTCGATTAATTATGGTTGCCGGGTCTGCGAAAAACCGATAATGTGGGATTATTTTAATCAGGAAGAACGCAATAAACTTTACCAAACTTTCGCTGCTTTAACCAAATTACGTGATGAGAATGAGGTGTTCCGCAGCCGCGAATCGCTGGTTGACCTGTGGTTAAATCACAGCGATGGGATCAAGCGGATCAGGCTCTCGCATTCCAGTATGCAGGTGATTGTAATTGGCAATTTCGGCGTTACTACCCTTTCCATAAATCCCATGTTTCATCACACCGGAACCTGGTATGATTATTTTTCAGGCGACAGTATATCCGTTTTAAACACCGAGGATTTGATCAACCTGGCACCCGGGGAATTTCATATTTATACCGACAAATGGATAGAGCCGTCCAAACCGGGATTGCTGACCGGACCCCCGTTGCCGATTTCATTCTTCCTTTCCCAAAATTATCCCAACCCCTTCAATTCCGCCACCCGTATTGATTATGCGCTGCCTGCCGCAGGAAGGGTATCCCTGATTATCTATGATCTTTTGGGAAGGGAAGTGAGACGGCTGGTTACAGGGATAAAACCGGCCGGCGCGTATTCCGTTTCGTGGGACGGTCAGAACCGGCTGGGGAGAACGGTCGCCTCCGGCGTGTATTATTACATTCTTACTTCCGATAACAAAACCCTGGCAAGGAAACTGTTGCTGTTGAAGTAAGCGACGGATTGTGCACCGGGGCTGGATCCCGGACGTGAATTTTTCAGGAATTCTTGGTCCGCTTTAGCGGACTGCAGGATCGAGGTCAGGCGTGGAACCGGATTACATTTAGCAGGAAATCCGGAAATTTTTTTGAAAAGACGCAATGATGAATGTGGAATCAGATTAAAAAAAGTTTGATTCATAAAAAATTTTCATCTAAATTATGTACATAATTATGCACAGATGAGATTATTATGTCCGTAAAAACATTAACCGCCACTGAGGCACGAACCAAATTCCTTAATCTTATCAAGGCCAGTGATCAATCCTTAGATCGGTTTGTGATAACTGTCCAGGGAGTGCCGAAAGCGGTATTATTATCTTATGAAGATTTCATGGAGTTGGAGGAAGAATTGGAAATTTTGGCTCAAAATCCAAACTTTTTTGAAGACCGCAAACGCGCTCATCAGGAGTACAAGAAGGGTGAAACTGTTATCTTAGAGGAATTGTCGAAGGAATTTACCTGATTATCAGAATGTAGCTATCGTCGTTTTAATTTTTTAAATCAATGGATTATACCGTACACCTTCACGGTCAGGCTATAAAGGCCTTACGTCGATTATCACAAAAAAATAAAGCACTGGTACAGCGCGTTGTAAGCAGTTTAGCTAAATTGAGCCAAGAACCTTTGCAGGGAAAGCCTTTAAAAGGACCGCTTAAAGGTAGCTATAGAATTCGTATTGGCGATTACCGGGTGATTTATGATATTGTTGAAAAAGACAAAACAGTTTTGGTTTGGAAAATACAGCACAGGCGTGAAGTATATCGATAGTAATAGCAGGTGTCACTAAAATCCATTGTGGTGGTTGCAACGTCGTGAAATTCAACTCTCTTTTCTAAGCACCATTCCGCTGGTGGGCGGAACGACAATGTTGTCTGCTACCGTCCTGTTACTTTCGAGGTTGACGGTCTTCCCGTCCACCAGGATCCGCCATGTTCCTTTGGGCAGTTTGATTTTAAGGGGGGCGCGAATGTCGCCGTTAAGGAGCACGGCAAACTTGTTTTGTAAAATGTACGCCACTGCCACTTTATTTCCCACTTTCAGAAAAGTGAAATCTTCCGGGTCGGAATTCCGGAATTCCGGAAAGGCTTTTCGCAACCGAATCAAACCACGGTAGTAATCCACTAATTCCCGGTTCAGGTCTTTTTCGTCCCAATTGAGCCAGTTGGTTTCGTTGTCTTTTTCGTAGGAGTTGTGGTCGAGCTGCCCCACGCGTGGGTCGGGGGCAGCGGTGGGTGCAATCACTTTGCTGCGTCCCCATTCCTGTCCTTCGTGCATGAAGGTGATTCCCTGACTGGTGAACAGGAACAGCGCTCCCAGTTTGTTCATGGCTAACTGTTTTCCGCGCACTTTGGCATTCGCCACGCGGTCTTTGAT
>JAADGP010000135.1 GCA_013152315.1 FCB group bacterium | reverse complement strand
GTTATTTGAAGCTCATAACCATTGGAATGCTTTGAATTATCCGGGCAATGTCCCGGTCGGGATTTTGTCCCTTTAGGGACAAAATATTTGTAGCAATGGTGTGCCCAGCCTAAGAGCAAGTCCCGTAGGGACGAGATAGGAAATCTGTGTGGACCTTCAATGTATTTTTATCTGGAACGGCAAATATGGATTGGAGATATTTGTGGCCTTATGCCTTTGCCATTTCGTCCCTACTGGACTTGTGTTTATTGTTTTATGGTTGCTACAAATATCGTCCCTACGGGACGACGAATTCGGGTCCCGACCCTGATGTATTGTCGTTAAGTAAGAACATGAATCATCACCTGTTATTTGATCCGGGAATTATTGGAATATTTGAAATCGGATGGACGATATCACCGGAAAAAACAATCATCCGTCAATACACCGAATTCACATTAAATTTACCCGGTTTGATAACGACAAAACGGTGGTGATACTTTACCTGCTCAAATTATCCTTATTCCTATTCCGGGGAGATTTCCACGGCGTATTAATTCGAATACCGCGCCGAAATATTTTCTCACGTGGCCGGAGTGCTGTTCGACAATGACGTTTGGTAAGCTACTCTGTCTGGCTTGTTTCTCTTTCGGTATCGGCTTTGCTCAATCCGTGACCAAAACCACGCGCACCTTTTATTTGGGTGAAGAAAAGGTATGGGTGGACATTTACGAACGCCCCGGAACGAACATCACTTTTGTGAATCTGCATGACAATGAAAACACATCCGCGGAAGCGGGCAGAAGGTTTGTTGCGAAATATGGCGGCCGATTAATCGAATTACGGCATGGCCGTGGTCGGGAGGTTGTGGTGCGATTACACGGTGAGCTGCACCGGTTCGATCCCAATCGCATGTTCAGCGACGCGGGATTACGGTCCTCCTTAAAATATTTCCGCAACAACAGCGATAAGGTATTTGCCATTGCCGCCGCTTTCCGGGACAGCGTGATAAAATTGGTTGCCGTCAGGGAGGGAATGGTCATCGTCGCCCTGCATAACAACACGCCCGATAAAATGACCATTAACGATTATCGCCCCGGGGGATGGTATGGTAAAGATACCAAAAAGGTAAGCATTAATCCCCAACGGGATCCCGACAATTTCTTTGTCGTCGCGCAGGCCGATCTGTTTTCGGCCCTGTCCTCATTGGATTATAACGTCGCCCTCCGGGCCGATGACCCGCCCGACAGGGGAATGTTTCTTGATTATTGTTTCCGGCATGGCGGAGTGTTTGTCGCCGTCGAAGCCGAACATGGTAAACTGACGGAGCAAATGGAAATGCTGGAAGCATTGCGGAAGATATTAAGGGAAAAATATTTGATTACGGCGCATGAAGCCGGACTTTCCTCGCCGTGAAGTATTGGTTTTCGTTACCGGTATTAACTCTTTTTATCTTTCCCGGCCGGGATTGTCAGCGGAGACAATAGCGGTAATTATTTCGTAACCGGCTTGTCGGGATACAGGTCTTGTTCGCCTTCGCTTTTGGCGATGATCACGGCGCCGATGCTGTCGCTGGTTACGTTTACCATGGTTCGGAACATATCCAACGGCCTGTCCACCGCCAACATGGTCCCGACAATCATGGCGGCGCCGGGATGATCGCTGAGCCCCACGGCATCCAGGACGATAAAAATCATCACCAAACCGGCCGATGGGATCGCCGCCGCCCCAACCGATGCCAAAAAGGCCGTGATCACAATGACGAATTGGGCCGAAAATGAGAGGTCAAGTCCCAGCGCCTGGGCAATGAACAATACCCCCGCGCATTCATACAAAGCCGTTCCGTCCATATTGATGGTCGCCCCCAGCGGCAGGACGAAACTGGTCACTTTATTCGAGACGCCGGCATTGTTTTCAATGCAGTCCATGGTCACCGGCAACGTGGCTCCCGACGAACTGGTGGAGAAGGCGGTCGCCATGGCGGAAGCGATGGCCTTGAAATGTCTTTTGGGACTCCAGCCCGTGAAAAAGAAATAAATTAGCGGCAACACGACAAAAATATGGATGGTTAAACCGATCGCGATGGTAATCATGTACATCGCCACGGCTCGGAACAGGTCAAATCCCGCCGTCGCGACCGCTTTGCTGATCAAACCGAAAACCCCGATAGGGGCCAGTTTAATGATCCCGTGGGTTAAAGCCATCATGGCTTTAAAACCGGAATCGAAGAAATTCAGTAAAAACGATTGCGGTTTTTCGGGAATCCGCGTAATCGCGAAACCGAGGACAATAGACCAAAAAATAAGCGCCAGAATATCGCCGTTGGCGGCGGCCCTCACCGGATTGGTGGGAATCATGCGGATGATAATATCTCCCAGGGAACCGGGTTTGGATAGCGTTGACGGGTCAAACGATTTCGCTATTCCCTTTAATTCCATTCCCACACCGGGTTTGATGATGTTTGTCAGGGTAAGGCCGATTAAGATGGCTATAATGGAAGTCATGAAATAATAACCGAAGGTCTTGGCTCCCATACGCCCCAGACTCTTGCTGTCCCCCATACCGGCGACACCGGTGGTAATGGAAAAAAAGACAAGGGGGACGATAATCATTTTCAATAACCGCATGAAAATTGTCCCCAGGGGTTCAACAATAATTGCTTTTTCGCCTGCTGCCAGCGCAAAAACAATGCCCAGGGCCATCGCGATAAGGATTTGCCAGTGTAATCTTAATTTCATCCGGCGCGCAATTTAGCGATCAGGGAACCGAATCCCAACCGATTTGAATTAAGTACGACAACTGTTCTGCCATTGCGGGACAGGTTCTTTGGTTGTCGAATTTTGATCACTGTCCTATTCGTTAAGCAGTACATGTACGACAACCGTCCCGCCTTTGCGGGACAAGTTCCTCGGTTGTCGAGTATAGCCTCTCAGAAACCGTCAAGCAAGCTTGCCTGACGTAACGCAGTGTAGACGGGGATGCTTGACGTACCCTCTTTTTAGATAAAAAATTCTGAAACGGATCTCTTGTACGATAAATCCATATCCCGGGCAACAGTCAGTCGGATTTATTATCGGCTTGTTTTTCTTTTTTAAGCTCGGAGTATTCCCGATAGAAAGCGTCCCCTATCTCGGAGAAAAACCCCAAAACCTTTGACCCTTTCTTTTCGGTGGCAA
>JAADGP010000042.1 GCA_013152315.1 FCB group bacterium | reverse complement strand
AATATGGAGGCGTGGCAGAGCGGTTGAATGCACTGGTCTTGAAAACCAGCAAGGGTTTACGCCCTTCAGAGGTTCGAATCCTCTCGCCTCCGCATCGAAATTTCTGTAAATATGTCCCCGAAACCAGTACGAGTCCGTTTTGCTCCCAGTCCCACCGGCGATTTTCACGTTGGCGGAGCCCGCACGGCATTATTCAATTACCTGTTTGCCCGTCACCATAACGGGAGTTTTATTCTCCGCATCGAAGATACTGACCGTAAGCGTTTTAATCCCCAGGCAATGCAATGGTTGCTCGACGGATTACGTTACCTGGGCTTGGAATGGGACGAAGGACCGGAAGTGGGCGGTGACTATGGTCCGTATGTCCAATCGGAGCGGCTGGACCTTTATCGCCGGAATTGTCAAAAACTGATTGATAACCGGCAGGCCTACTATTGTTTTTGCACCCCCGAAAGATTGAAATCCGTTTCCCTGGAACGCCAAAAACAAGGCCTTGATCCCGGGTACGATCGCCACTGCCGTAATATTGATTTTGAAGAAGCCGCCCAAAAAGTGAGAGATGGGGCAACCTACACGGTACGATTCAAAATACCCCGTGACGGCAAAGTGATTGTTAAGGATCTGATTCGCGGTGAAATCGAATTCGATAATGCCGTTTTGCGGGACGCGGTTTTATTGAAATCCGACGGGACGCCGACCTACCATCTGGCCAACGTGATTGACGATCATCACATGGAAATCAGTCATATTCTGCGCGGCGACGAATGGGTCAGCAGCCTGCCATTACACTGGCATCTCTATCGGGCGTTCGGTTGGGAACCTCCGGTCATGGCCCATCTGCCGATCATTCTGAATCCCACCGGAAAGGGGAAAATGAGTAAGCGTGAACAACGGGCCCCCGATGGTAAAATACTGCCGGTTTTTGTTCGTACGTTCAAAGAACTGGGTTATCTCCCGGAAGCCCTGGTGAATTATCTGGCTTTGTTGGGATGGAGTGTTGACGATAAAACCGAGTTTATGACCCGGGAAGAATTGATCGAACACTTCTCCTTAGAACGGATAAATACTTCACCGGCGGCCTGGAATTATGAGAAATTGCTTCATTTTAATGGACATTACATTCGGCAATTATCGATTCCGGAATTGACCGATCGATTACTGCCGTATTTGTCGGCTGCCGGGATTAAAAGCGATCGGGAGAAAATGCTGAGAATCACGCCTTTGATTCAGGAACGCCTGAATGTCCTGAGCGAAGTCGCTGAAAAAGTGGATTTCTTTTTCGTCGAACAGTTACCCGATTACGACCCCAGGGAGTTGATTCCCAAAAAAGGCGACGTGCAAATGGCCCTCCTGGCGCTGCAAAAGGCCGCCGAAGTATTGTCCGATATTCCCTTTACGCGCGATCAGATTGAAAATGTATTACGGGAATCCGTCCGGTCCCTGGGATTGAAAGCCGGTCAAATGTTCCAGCCTGTGCGGGTAGCGGTATGCGGTCGCAAAGTAGCGCCCCCTTTGTTTCAGACGCTCGAAATATTGGGGCCGGAGGTGGCCCTGGAGCGGATTCGGCTGGCAATCGATAAATTGCAGTCACAACGCGTTTAATTTCCACCGCGTTAATTTATCATAATGATTAAATTAACCCACCGAGTATTGGTTTTCTAATTCCGAAATAATTACAATAACATCTTAACAGTAAACACGGTAATGGACAACACCACGAAAAATTCAACACGCGATAATCAAAAATCGACATCGGATCGCAAAGCGCTTGTGGATAACAGACCGCCGACAAATTTTATCAAAACCATTATTGATGAGGATTTAAAAACCGGGAAATATGGCGGCCGGGTTCATACCCGCTTTCCTCCCGAACCCAACGGGTATTTGCACATCGGCCACGCCAAGTCAATCTGCCTGAATTTTGGCATCGCGGAGGAATACGAAGGCGGTCTCTGCAATTTGCGGTTTGACGATACCAATCCTATTAAGGAAGAGGACGAATATGTCCAGTCCATCATTGAAGATGTGAAATGGCTGGGCTTCGATTGGGGTGACCGGCTCTACTATGCGTCCGATTATTTTGAACAAATGTACCAGTACGCGGTGCAACTGATAAAAGCCGGTAAAGCATACGTCTGTGATCTGAGCGCGGAGGAAATACGTCGGTTTCGCGGTACCCTCAAGGAACCGGGGAAGGAAAGTCCCTATCGGAATCGTTCCATTGAAGAAAACCTTGATTTGTTCGCCCGCATGCGCGCCGGGGAATTCCCCGATGGTTCCAAGGTGTTGCGGGCGAAGATTGACATGAGCTCGCCCAATTTGAATATGCGCGACCCGGTCATGTACCGTATTCTGCATGCTTCTCACCATCGTACCGGGGATGCATGGTGCATTTACCCCATGTATGACTGGGCACATGGTTTGGAAGATTCCATTGAGGGAATTACCCATTCCCTGTGCACGTTGGAATTCGAGGATCATCGTCCTCTTTATGATTGGTTCCTGGATGAACTGGGCATTTACCACCCGCAGCAAATCGAATTCGCCCGGCTTAATCTGAGTTACACCGTATTGAGTAAACGGAAATTATTGCAATTGGTTAACGAGGGGCACGTCAGCGGTTGGGATGATCCCCGGATGCCGACCATCTGTGGTTTCCGGCGCCGGGGGTACACTCCGGAATCCATCCGCGATTTCGCGGAGCGGGTGGGAATAGCCAAGCGCGATAACGTCGCCGATATCGCCTTGTTGGAACACGCGGTGCGGAACGACCTGAACAAACGTGCTCCGCGGGTGATGGCCGTCCTGAATCCTTTGAAAGTGGTTATCGTGAACTATCCCGAGGATCAGGTGGAGGAAATGGTGGCGATCAATAATCCCGAAGATGCTTCAATGGGGACGCGAAAAGTGCCGTTCGCGCGGGAGATATACATTGAGCGGTCCGATTTCTTCGAAGATCCCCCAAAGAAATATTTTCGCCTGGCTCCGGGGCGGGAAGTCCGCTTGCGGTATGCTTATTATATTACTTGCGTTGACGTAATAAAAGATCCCGATACCGGTGAGATCGTGGAATTGCATTGTACGTATGATCCGCAAACGCGGGGCGGCTCATCGCCCGATGGCCGCAAAGTACGGGGAACAATCCACTGGGTAGCGGTTAAACACGCGATTTCGGCCGAGATTCGCCTGTATGACCGCCTTTTTACCGTTCCCAATCCCGGGGCGGAAGAAGACTTCAAATCCTTTTTAAACCCCCATTCCCTGGATATTTTGACCAACTGCAAACTGGAACCCAGCCTCAGGGGAGCCGCGCCGGGAAGCCGCTATCAGTTTGAACGGCAAGGGTACTTTTGCGTGGATGTCAAGGATTCGAAGCCCGAAAAACTGGTGTTTAATCGAACCGTACCCTTGCGGGATACCTGGGCCAAGATCGCAAAGGCGCATCGTACAAAATAGCAGCTTCGTGATTAAATCCGATGTAAATCAATTTTACCCTGGAAAAACTTTTGTAAATCGGCTATATTGACCGACCATGAGTCGCCCTAAATATCGCTTACTTATTTTAATCCTGGTTGTTTTTTCGGGGATTGGCCTGGCATCTCCGGACATATATTTGTACCTGATCAAATTTGAGAACATCAAAAACGATCCCGGAACGGAATGGTTGCGGACGGGATTTACGGATATGGTATCCGAGTTTCTGAGTGATCAGGAAGGGGTGCACATCCGCGGGCAGGACGAACTGGAAAAGATTATGAATAATCGCAATTTGCTCCTGCATCAGCCCCGGGGATCGAAAAATTTCCTCTTGTTGGGAAAGTACGACCGGTCGCTGGATGAAATAGAGGTCCGGATTCAACTGATCAACATTGCCAATTGGGAGGAAGTCGGGGCGCGTAAAATTTCCGGTTCGTACAATGAAATACCGGTCTTGGGTAAAAACCTGGCTACTGTTGTTAAAACGTTGTTGTCGCCATATTTACCGGAGAAAAAGAAGACCGTGGAAATATACCCCAAATTTGTTACTCCCGGACCTACGCAGTCAAAACCGGATTTTGCCGCTAAGGGCGCGAAATTAACTAAATCGATCGATGTGGCCATCGACTTGCTGGAAGAGTCCATGGACCTGGCCATCGGGGCCCGCGAGAAACCGCCTGAGCATCCCGAAGGCGCCGATGGTGAATGGGAATTGGATTTGAACGTCGACAACAAATTTATTGAGAATCCTGAAAATTCCGCCAATACGGAAATGTTAATGCGGGTACTCGACAATTTGACCAAAACACCGTACCAAATCCAATTATCAAAACCCCAGTTCGAGTACAGCGAGGATAACGACAGCGTTATGAATGTTGTTTTCCCCGTTACCTATTCGTTAAAGGAAAATATCATTAAGGATATGTTGACCACGCTGCCCTATTCCGGGTTGAAGCAGGACGGGTCGTTGACGATTTTCTATTTTAATAAGGATAAATTTAATTTTCCCGACGAGATGGTGGATAAAATCCGTTACGGGAACTACCGTTCTGTGCCGGTAATCCAATTCCTTAATGAATCCGGGGAACCTGTGGTTGTCATTGTTGATACACCGGAGATGTTGACGAATCTACGTATGCCGGATAACGTGCATTTTATCACCACGCATAATTTTTCCCCCTTAATCGATTTCACCCTGGGCGGCTGGTCAATGCAGATCGCGATGGAATCGGTCGATATTCCGGTTAAATATGAATTCGTAATTGGCATTGAGGATGTAAAGGAATTGTCACGCATCCGATTAAAATTTGTACCGCTGAAGGATTTGCAATCGTACCTGAATAATATCCTCTGAGATAGTTTAATTAAAATTTATATCTATGGAGGCTAAGGCACGGGTTGAGGAGAAGAATAAGATGCGTAAAACGTGAAACGTGATTCGTGACACGTGATGCGTGTCGGAGCGTAACGGAGCCCCCGGCGGAAAAGGACTTCCCGATTTTTCGATTTACCGATTGTTAACATGTCTCTGCAAAGATAATCATACAAAATAGAAAATTCCCCATACTCTCCCTCCGTAAGTAATCTCTTCTCAGTCTTCGCCTAAACCCGAGCCTTTTTCAATTTCAGCATGTTTACGTACTCTTTTTACAATTAGTTAAACTATATTGTAAAAGTTCACAAACTGTAAATATGGTTTTACCAGGCGTAAACCCGTCCTGAAAAGACCCGAGAACATTGAACAAGGGGGCTGAGTCCCTCGGTGACGGGGATATCTTTGTTTTGCCTGGTTCGAAATCCCGATTAACGAAAATATATTTGATTTGCTCTCGTAATGGGGAAAATAAATTCCATAATCGTAATTCCTGTTGTCGATCTCCCGCCGAACTCTTTTCTTTATTTGCGCAAACTTCCTTAGATTTAACAATAATTAAGAGATTGCTATGATCGATAAAGATTTTACCACATTGTTTCATGTCCTGTCGAGTGAACAACAGATTATTCAACGCACCGACCAGAAAGCGTTTACCTTATTGTCAATTCTGGGCGTTTTTATGGTGTTTTTTATTGTCCATTTCCTGAAGGTTCACCTGGATTGGTTCAAATTCATTATGGTAATCATTTATTTTGTCACCGCTTTGCTGGCCATCATTAATATTGTGTTGGTCATTGTTCCCCGCATCAGGAATGATGAATCCGATGGAAACGGAAATAAATACAATCCCACTTTTTTCGGTGGAATCAGTCAGTTTAAATCACCTACCGAATACGCGAATTATTTAAGTGAAATATCCGAAGACAAAGAAAAGGTTTACGCGCTTTTCGCCAACCAGGTATTTGCGTTGGGTAAAATCAATGCTTACAAAAATAAAGCTCTGAAGCGATCCATCATCTTTTTTGTCCTGGCAATTGTTTCCGAGCTCCTGATAATCATGTCAATGGCCTGGGCGCGCGCATTGCCGTATTTATTTCCTGCCGGATGATGAAACAGCTGATTACCGTTGGCATTCTGATCGCCGTTATCGGTTGTGCCGGTCAACCGAAACAAGGCCCGCCGGGACCGCAAGGCGAACCGGGGCCGCCCGGACCACCGGGAGAACAGGGGCCCCCGGGGGAAACCGGTCCTGCCGGTCCTCCCGGACCGCAAGGCCCGCCGGGACCACCGGGAAAATCGGTGCCACCGGAATTGATTACACGACTTGAAGCCCAACTGAACGCCTTAAGCGCTTTTGAACAGGCACTAAGTAAGGAATCCGTCGTTGGCTCCGCCTTTTATTACTTCGGAATAGCGCCCCCCATCATCGGATTTACCGTCTTGACATCCCACGGCAACATTTATCGAATGGATAACATTAACCCGCTTACTGTTGGTAATACATTCAAATATGTGGGGCGGATCGACAAGCGGAAAGATTTCATGTCAATGACCGTCATACCATCCGGGGAGGGGAACAAACAATTCTTTTTGGCAATAACCCGGAACGGGGATTATTATATTTCCTCCGATCTGAAATCCTGGACGCTGACCGGTACCATCCCATTAGCGGATGACTGAACCGTTTTTACCTGGTAAATAATTCATTTCCAATGTATTTACCAACAAAGCTGACATTTTTTGTTTTTGGATATTCATTAAGGCTAAGGCACAGGCTGAGGAGAAGAATCAAATGCGTGGAACGTAAAACGTGAAACGTGATTCGTGAAACGTAATGCGTGTCGGAGCGCAGCGGAGATACCGACGAAGCTCAGCGGCTGTCGGGGATGTGTGTTGCGGTGGAAATTCCGATTTTTCGATTTACAAATTATCAGCATGTTTCCACTGAGCTGACTACACATTATAGAAAATTCCCCATGGTCTTCGCCTGAACCTGAACTATTTTCAATTGCAATATGCTTATGTACCAATTGTTGCAACCATTTAAATACCAAGGCAAAATGTTATTTGCCTGAATCCACGTCGGGATTTTGTCGTGATCGAAAACAATTATATCATAGAAAATTTCAAAAATATTGATTATCATTCATCCAGGGAAATCAATTATGTCGAAGAGAAGTAAAATAAAGAACCGGACGGGAGTAGTTTTTTCTACCGACCCGAATTTCCAATATGTTCACGATGAACAAAGCGTTCCGGAAACACTCCTTCCCGGGGAACAAAACCTACGAATCTGGCTGGAACGCCGGGGAGGCGGGAAAATCGTGACCGTGATTAAAGGATTTGTTGGTTCGGAAGAGGATTTAAAAATACTGGGGCGGCAACTGAAAACGAAATGCGGGGTTGGAGGGACCGTCAAAAACGGCGAAATCCAAATCCAGGGCGACCATCGTGACAAGATACTGTCGATTTTGGTTGCCGGAGGATATGCCGCGAAAAAAAGCGGGGGATAAGTAATAGTTTGCTCTACCGCCTGGTAAAACTGGTCGCCGTAATTGGCATAAAGATTTTTTATAACCGGATTATTGTAAAAAATGTCCACTATGTTCCGAAAAAAGGGCCGGTAATATTCGCGGCCAACCATCCCAGCACCATGATGGATGGGTTTATCCTTGGCTATGCGTGTCCTCGTGACCTTCATTTTTTAGCGAAAAGTACGATTTTTCGCACGCGGTTTCACCGCTGGATATTGTCCCGACTCCGATTAATTCCGGTTTACCGCAAACAGGATCAACCGGAAGCAATGGGACGGAACCGGGAAACTTTTGCTTGTTGTTACGAACTATTGGAAGAGGGGAAGGCGTTTTTAATATTTCCGGAAGGCACATCCACCGGCGAACGGGTATTAAGCAAAATTAAGACCGGCGCCGCCAGGATCGGCTTTGGCGCCGAAAAACGGAACGATTTCCAACTAAACGTCCAAATCATACCCGTGGGGTTGAATTACTCCAATGTGATCAAATTCAGAAGCGATGTTTATGTACGGTATGGTCATCCGATTTTTCTCAAAGATTACCAGGAAGACTTCAAAGCGGATAAGGTGGCCGCCGTAAAAAAGGTTACCGATCAGATAGAAACGGCGTTATCCAAGTTGACCGTAACCGTAAAAGAACTGGAAATGGAACAGATGGTTACGGCGCTGGAGGATATTTATAAGAAAGAGTTGATTGTGGACCTGGGGCTGCAGGTGAAAGATCAGAATGATGAATTTTCGGTATCCAAGGGATTGATTAACGCCGTCGAATGGTTTTACGAAAACCAACCGGAAAGGGTGGAAAAATTCAAGGAGATACTGTCGCGATATCAGAATAATCTGGAACGCCTGCATCTACGGGATGAATTCTTTTCTCCGGTGAAAGGCAGTAGTGATAAGATAAAAAGTTTCCAGGCTGTGTTATTTTTGGTGACCGGATTCCCGATTTACTTGTATGGTCTGATTAATAACTATATTCCGTATAAGATTCCCCGTTGGTACGCGGCGCATTTCCTGTCGGCGAAATCTCAATGGGCTTCGACGAAAATGATTGTCGGCGCGGTGTCTTTCCTGGTTTATTACGGGGTAGGTGTTTCCGTTGTAATGTATCTCACGGATAATCCATTGATTGTTATCCTTTATATCCTGTCCCTGATTCCCAGCGGAAATTTCGTGTTGAAATATGTGCGAAAGGCGAAAGAATATCGTCAACATATGCGTTTTATGTCTGTTTTTTATCATAAGCGGATTCTGGTATATAAAATAATTCAACAACGAATGCAGATTGTTCAATTATTAAACAAGGCAAAAACCGAGTATATGCGTGCCGTCGGATTGCGAAAACCAAAACCAAAACAGTCTTCTTCATAATTACCCCTATACATTTCCAAGCTATTATCATCGCCTACTATTGAAATAATCTTTGATGATGAAATCGTAAAAAGTTGTTTTTTGTCATTCTGAATGAAATGAAGAATCTCTGATATCATTAATATTATGTTAGTTATGAGATTCTTCTCCCGCGGGATCAAGAATGACAACTTAGGTCTTTTTACGATTTCATCTTTTATTCAATGTAAACGAAAATACATACGCAGGAGTATTATATAACTGAATGAAGTCGGTAATCTACGAAATATTGGCAGGGAATTCCGATGCTTTCCGGGAGATTGTTAAAGCCTATGATAAGCAGTTATTAACCATGGCATTCCGTTACTTCCATAATTGGGAAGACGCCCGGGACGTAACCCAGACTACCTTCATGAAAGTGTTCAACAATCTGAAACGCTTTCGGACCGATCAACCGTTTAAGCCGTGGATATACAAGATCCATCTGAATACCTGTCGTTCATACTATCGGAAAATGAAACTGAGGAAAAGTGCCTTAGCGGCGCTTTTCGCCGGCGATCCTGAAACGGCTGATGTCGGGCATGCGGAAGGTGATTTATTAATCATCTTGCGGTGCGTGGACCGATTGACATGGAAACAGAAAACGGCGTTTACGTTGATGGAAATCGAAGGATTCTCATCGGAGGAAGCGGCGGGGATTATGGGGTGTAAACCGGGCACTGTCAGGGTTCACCTGAATCGCGCGCGGAACAACCTGCAAACAAAACTAAGGGCCTTGGGATATTCAAATGAATAAGTTGAAACAATATATCCAACATCAGAAAACCATTACTCCTCCGCAGGCAATCCGGGAGGAATTGGTCGAAAAGGTAATGGACAGGATTAATAAGGAGCCAAAGTTCGGGAACCACCCACTCTGGCAATGGACTGTTGCCGCCGGGACCTTAATCCTGATTGGTGTCCTGTTGCTATCCCGCCTGACGATTACCAAGACTTCTTATCGCGACGACCAGGATAGTCAACTGGCGGTTGAATCCATTATTATCATGGATAACCATACCGCTTTCTGGTTGGAACCATTAAACAATTACGAAAGGTGAAGAGATGAGACAAACAATCCTGTTAGTATTAATGATATTTTCCCTTGGATTTTCAAGTTGTCAGGATAAAAAAGAAACCAAAAGCCTGGTGTTTGTTGATTTAACTCTGTTCGAAGTCAAGGGCAACGGTTCAAGCTTGAATTTCCCGGCGTTTAGCCAAACGATCAGTCTCGATGAAATGATGCGTGAAGTGGACATGGCCGATTATTATCATCGCAAATTGTCCAAACTTTATGAATTCAAGGATTTTACGTACGTAAAATCCGGTGGTTGGAGTGCCTTGCTTAGAGATACGGATGAGATTAACAACGGTGTCCCGATTTTCAGTGAATATGTTCCCGAAGATTACCGGGATCGGTATGAAGCGGAGATAGTCTTTTCCGATTACCATTATCCAACGGGTGAGTTTGTTTTTCGGATAGCCAAAGACGACAACGGGGGGAAAAAGGTCCGTCATCAAAAGGTTGAATTAAAAAACGGGCAGTCGGCGTCGATCGGCGCGTTGTATGATGCCCGTCGAAACCGTGGCTTTTTATATGTGATTTCAATGTCCGCTATCGAAATTACTCCCGAACTAACCGCCGATCAATTCATCGATTTTCTTAAAGAGAAGAATTCATTATGGGAAAATGGAAAAAAAGAAATGTTTTCTTTAGACGATCGGGAATGGGTAAAGAAGTTGTTTGGCGAAGAAGCGCTGAAAAAATTACCCAAACCGGCCTGGAACACCGGCAAAGCAAAATTCATTCCTTATGATGTTCCGCCGCGCCCGAAAGATCCCGTTCGACCGGAATATCCGGAGTCGGCCCGTAAGGATTCATTGGAGGGGGTGGTTGTTTTGCAGATTTTTGTCAGTGAATCGGGAAAAACGAAAGAAATCAACATTCTGCGATCGGTTCGCGAAGATTTGGATCAAGCGGCTGTCAGGGCAATACAAAATATTTCGTGGAAACCGGCGGAAAGTAAAGGTAAACCGGTGGGTGTCTGGGTGAGTGTTCCTGTCAAATTCCAGTTAAAATAACATTTATTCGGTCAAACAGTGTCGAAAACGACAAGGTCCGGTGTGGCCTTGTCGTTTTCTTGTTTTTGGCCCAAATCGTGCAATAGGGACAAGGAAGTAAACGAAACTAATAATGTACTAAGGATTTAATCGAATATCTCCGGTAAGAAAATATTACTTCAATAATTTGCCTAACTCTTGATATTCTTTTCGTTTAATTCGTTTGATTCGTTGTTAATGCATAGTCTGGGTTTAAGTTATTCTGGTAATCTTGCTGTAATTCCCTCATTCCCCGAACCGGAATTACAATAAGAATCCTTTAACAGTGTTGGCGATTGTATGAGATCCTTCGCGACAGAATGATTGTCGGTTCCGCTGAAAATCAAAACTGACAATGTATCGGGAAGATAATACACTATACTGTTGATTGGCTATTAGGTAAATGATCATACCAGGGCTTAATCTCTTCGGTTAATACCTCTTCTTTTTTCTGTTATTCTTTTCCAATTTCAGCCCTGATTATGAACATTTCTTCCAAACTGAAACGCGTTCCCACCCAACCGGGCGTATACCAGTTTAAGAATGATAAGGGCGATATTATTTATATCGGGAAGGCAAAGAACCTGCGTCACCGGGTACGTTCCTATTTTCAGAAAAACAAATATCAAACACCCAAAAACCAGTCCATGATTAAAAGGATTGCCGATTTGGAGTGGATTGTAACCGGCAGTGAAGTCGAAGCCCTTTTAACCGAAGCGAATTTGATCAAGGAATATCGTCCGAAATACAACGTGGATTTGAAGGATGATAAGTCTTTCCCCTTCATCCGGATTACCAATGAACCCTATCCACAGGTGTTTTTAACCCGTGAAGTCGTCCGGGATGGCTCCAGGTATTTTGGTCCTTACACCAATGTGAATTTGCTCCGAAAAATGCTTAAGGCCGTTCACCGGATTTTTCCGATCCGGAGTTGCAGTTATGCCCTGGATGCGGAAACGGTAAAATCAAAGAAAATCAAGGTATGTCTTGATTACCATATTAAGAAATGTGAAGGCCCCTGCGAGGGGTTTGTAAGCCAAAAACAATACAATGAAATGATTAAACGGGTTGTCCAGTTTCTGCACGGCAATACCAGCCGAACCGAAGCTTATCTGCAGAAAATGATGGAAGCGGCCGCCAGAGAACTCCGTTTTGAAGATGCCGCCATTTACCGTGATCAGTTACAGGCGGTAAAAAGCTTTAAGGAACGCCAGCGTAAGGTGGCCGCTGATTTCGAAGACCGCGATGTATTTGCCCTGGCGCAGGAGGAGGATTTGGGCATCATGGTAATTGTGCGGATCCGCCGGGGGCGCTTGTTCAGCCGGGAAAAAATATCTTTGCAGGGGCTCAACGACAATCAAAGCGCAACCTTGCGTTCGGTGCTTACCCGTTTTTACCTGGAGAGCGATTTTATTCCCAGGGAAATCACCCTGCCGTTTCCACCGGAAGATGAAGAGGAATTGCTGGAGTGGCTGCGCTCCAAACAGGGCAGGGCGGTGAAGTTTGTTTATCCCCAAAGGGGAGAAAAGGCCCGGGAAAACCGGGTTGCCTACCAAAACGCCCGGTTACTTCTGGGCGAGTGGATTCTGGAACGAAAGAAGCGCAGGGAATTCATTCCCAATTCCGTCAAACAACTTCAGGACGATCTGAATCTGGAAGCCCCTCCGCGCAGAATCGAAGCCTTTGATATTTCGCATCTGGGCGGCACCAACACCGTGGCGTCCATGGTTTGTTTTATCGACGGCAAACCAAGAAAATCGGAATACCGCAAATTCAAAATCAAAATGGTGTCCGGCGTTGATGATTTTGCCGCCATGCGGGAAGTGGTTTATCGGCGTTACAAACGCGTGCAGGATGAACAGGGCAGCCTGCCGGACCTGATCTTAATCGATGGCGGAAAGGGGCAGTTATCCATGGCCGTATCGGCCTTGAGGGAATTGGGGTTGGATTATATTGCCGTGGTTGGTTTGGCGAAGCGTTTGGAAGAGGTGTTCATCCCCGGAAATTCCGAACCGCAGTCGATTCCCAAACAATCCGCGGGTCTGTTTCTCCTGCGCAGGATTCGCGACGAAGCCCATCGCTTTGCGATCGCTTTCCAGCGCAAGAAACGTTCCCAAAGCATGACCGAATCGATTTTCAGTGTAATACCCGGGATGGGCAGCAAGCGACTCGAAAAGCTGCTGAGCAACTATCCAAGTGTGGATGCCATCGCCAACGAGGATGCGTCCTCCTTAAATAATCGAACAGGTATTCCTGAAAGAGTGTGCGAAGCGGTCATCAGGACCGCGATTGAATTCCAACAAAAACACAAGTGAATATTCCATCAATCTTTGTATTTTTCTTTTGACGAATCTCTTACCCCGCGTGTCTGAATAAATGAAGCCTTACCACGTATTTATTAGCGCTGTTCTGCTCAATATAACGGTTTTCGCCCGGGACTATTACCCCAATCGTGTGCTTGTGCAATTGCAGAAAGACGTTAGCCGACAGGAGTTTGCTACGGTCGTGGATAATAAGCAATATGAAATCGAGAACGTGTTGGTGCGCCGTTTGGGAATTGTCAGTATTCGTTTAAAGGGTAGCCGGATATCGGCGGCAAATGCCGTAAACGAACTGCGGCGCAATCCGTGGGTGAAATACGCGCAATTGGATCATCAATTGTCTCTCCGGCAGGCGTTTCCCAACGATCCGCAGTTCGAAAACCAGTGGAATCTGCACAACATCGGCCAAACCGACGGCGTACCGGACGCCGATATTGACGCTCCCGAAGCCTGGGAGATTACCACCGGCGGGGTCACACCTTTGGGCGACACGATTGTTGTGGCTGTCGTTGACGAGGGGTGCCTGATTACCCATCCGGACCTGAAGCCGAACCTGTGGCGGAACCGTGGTGAAATTCCTGGCAATGGTATTGATGATGATCAGAACGGTTATGATGATGATGTGAATGGGTGGAATGCCTATGATTCCAGCGGGAATATTCCTTCCAGTGGCCATGGAACCCACGTCAGCGGAATTGTCGGGGCTCGCGGGAACAACGATTCGCTGGTAGCCGGCGTAAATTGGAAGGTCAAGATCATGCCCGTAGTGGCTGGTAATTACACTCTAACTTCGGTGGTCATGAAAGCGTACGGGTACATTTTGGATCAGCGGCTCCTTTACAATTCCACGAACGGTGCCAAAGGAGCTTTTGTCGTTGCCGTGAACAGTAGTTTTGGTATTGATTCCGCCGATTGCAGTTCCAACGATTACCCCCTTTGGAATGTGATGTACCGGGCCATGGGGGAAGCCGGAATCCTTAGCGTGGCCGCCACGATGAACACCGGTGCCGATGTGGATGTTACCGGAGACGTGCCGACCGGTTGCGATAGCGATTACCTGGTGACGGTAACCAATACGACCAAAAACGACATTAAACATTCCGGCGCGGCATACGGAGCGTTGAGTATTGACTTGGGAGCGCCCGGGACAGGGATATTATCGACATACCCGGGGGTGGTTGGAACATCCAAATTATCCGGGACATCATTCGCGGCTCCCCATGTCGCCGGAGCGATCGGCTACCTGTACGCCGCCATGAATACCAAGTTTGCCGCGTATTGTAAAAAATATCCCGCCGAAGGAGCCCTGGCGGTGAAACAGGTAATAATCCGGGGGGTTGATTCCCTGGCAACCCTGCAAGGGGTTACGGTCTCCGGCGGCCGGTTGAATTTATTTAAATCCGGATTATTGGCGCTGGACCAAATTGCTCCGGATTCACTGGACCCCCAGCCGATCTCGAATCTTCGTGCCGATACCAGCCGGTTTTACCAAATAAAACTTTCCTGGGATGATCCTGTCGCGTTGGTGGGAGGCGATGCTATCCCCGATTTTGTTATCGATATTTTTCGGAATAATGATTCCTTAACGACCGTGGGTGCCGGTGTCCGGGAATTTGTCGACGAACATCTATCAGCAAGGACAATTTATACTTACACTTGTGTGACCAGACTGGTCAGTAATGATTCCACCGGTGTACCGGTCTCCCTAACCACTCAGGTGCCCGGAGGATGGTGCATCCCCGGCGACGTAACGCGCGATGGTCTGGTTGATACGAACGATATAAATGAAATGGTGCGATTTGTTATGGATTATGAGGTAACGGGTGCGTTCGATACCTGCGCGGCCGACGTGGACAACGATTCAACCGTTTCGGTCCTGGATGTTCTTTTGACAACCGATATTATTCTTGATCAGCCTTAGCGCAAATGTACGTCAAGCATCCCTGGCTACACTGCGTTACGCCAGGCAAGCGTGCTTGACGATTTTCGATTGAGGGTTCTTGCTCGACAACCGGGGATGTGGTACGTCAAGCTTCCTAGCTTGACGGTTTCCGATTGTGAGAGTTTATAATCGACAACCAGGGAACCAGTTCCACAGCGGCGGGACGGTTGCCGTACGTTCTTACGGGCATTCCGTGTATTCTTCCGTATAATCTTCGCCCAGGAAATTCCAGCTTACGGCGGGTTGCACGAAGGCGCCGGATCTTGTTTCATGAACGACTTCATTTCCGTTCAGTAGAATGGCGGCGGTAACGGTTCCGGTAGAATCATTGTTATGGGCCACAAGATAAACCCAACTGTCTCCGATAGTGGTTGTGTCTGTTTCCCAGGGAAGAGTTGCATCGTTAAAGTAAGTTGTATCCTGCGTTTCGTCCTGTTTGAAAACACGCAGGATGTCCACGGAGGAGGCAGTGCCGGTCACCGATAGGGTAATTGTATAGTACGTTTCTTTTGTTTTCGTGTAGCAGTCCGTTTCTCTCTCACACGAAAGAGTGAGCAGTCCCAACAAGACGAACACCGGGAGAATATATTTAATATTCATGCGTCAATTTCCTTTTTAATAGACTATCAATAATGGTGATTTTGGTATTGAATTCCCACGGTAACTACCTGTTCAGGAATGCAATATTACCGTTAAGGAAAGTGACGTTTTGAGTAACGCCACTTTCCTTAAGAGCGAATTTAACAAATATTTAGGAATCAGTGGTAATAGTCAAAAACCAGGTGATATGCAAATCTGCGGCGAATTTGAGGACCGTTATTTTTTGATCGAAAAGATGATTAATAACAGGAAAAAGGTTTTAATAAAAGATTCCCCATGGTTGATTTATAAATATAACCGGATTGGCAGGGAAGGGGGCTTTGGATTATGAAAAGGGCGTTTCATAATTGCCCCCCGATCTACCAATAGTCATTTGCATGTTTCAGAGCCGAACGATATCAGTAAAACACGAAGCTATAAATATCCGTGTTCCTTCATCCATTCATCATCAACAAACTTGGATAAGTAATTGCGAATACTGTCAGGAAGGATGGCCAGACATTTTTGACCGCTTTTCAGTTCGCCGGCGACCTGCAAAGTGGCCCACATAACGGAGCCGCTGGATCCTCCCACAAGGAGGCCTTCTTCCCTTATCAGTCGGCGCGCCATCAGGAAGGAATCCTTATCATTGACCTTTACATATTTATCAACCAGTTCGTTGTTTAACACATCGGGGAAAAAATCGTAACCGATTCCTTCGACATCGTAGGCGAAGACTTCGTCTCCGCCGCCCAGAATCGAACCGTAAGGATCCACGCCGATAATTTTGATGCCGGGAATTTCTTCTTTCAAGCGTTTGGCAACGCCGGTAATGGTTCCTCCCGTACCAACGCCGATGACAACCATATCAAGCTCATGACCGAAATCGTCCAATATTTCCTGGGCCGTTCCATAGTAGTGAGCGTTTGGATTCCCGGGATTCGCATACTGATCAAGAATATGGGAGTTGGGTATTTCCTTGTTTAATTTTTTTGCGACTCCAATATGGCTGTTGGGATCATCCCAGGCGGCTTCCGTGGGGGTCCTTACGATTTCGGCTCCCAATGCCTTCAGAACGACCTCTTTTTCCTTGCTCATTTTTTCGGGCATGGTAATAATCATTTTATAGCCCTTTATCGCCGCAGCCAAAGCGAGCCCGATCCCGGTATTTCCGGAAGTTGGTTCGATTAACGTGTCTCCGGGCTTGATTCTGCCCGATTTTTCCGCTTCCTCGACCATTCGTAAACCAATTCGATCTTTCAGGGAACCCCCCGCATTGAAAAACTCGCATTTCGCGTAGAGTTCACAGTCTAATTCGGAGCCGATTCTATTTAATCGGACGGTGGGCGTGTTGCCAATGGTTTCAAGTATGGTTTGCAAAATCATTTATTCCCTTTCATTATCAGTTATATGTTTGAGGCTAAGACGAAAATTACGCTAAATTGACGCAAAATATTCAGGAGATATTTACATGAATCGCTTGCAGGGAAAGATTGCCGTAATAACCGGCGCGGGACGTGGTATCGGAAGAGCCACGGCAATAAAATTTGCGGCGGAAGGGGCGATTACGATTATCGCGGAGTATGATCAATCGTCAGGGACGTCCACTGTAGAAGCAATAAAAGCTCAAAATGGACGCGCGGAATTCATTAAGGTGGATGTAAGCAAAAATGACGATGTTCTGGCGTTGTTTAAACATGTCGCGGAAAAATACGGCAGAGTCGACATCCTGGTAAATAATGCCGGTATTATTATGGACAGTACACTGAAAAAATTGGATGAGGAAAAATTCGATCGTGTTATTGCCGTTAACCTGAAGGGTGTTTATCTCTGCACCAAAGCGGCCGCCGAGATTATGTGCGAGCAGGGTGAGGGAGTTGTTCTGAATGCCTCATCCGTAGTCGCCCTGTACGGTAATTTCGGGCAGACGAATTACGTCGCCTCCAAGGCCGGTGTTATCGGAATGACGAAAGTGTGGGCCCGGGAATTGGGAAAGGACGGGATTCGTGTTAACGCCGTAGCGCCGGGTTTTATCCAAACCGAAATGTTGTCCGGCATTCCCGACAATATAATGGATATGATGCTGGAAAAAGTGCCCTTGAAAAGAATCGGGCAGCCGGAAGATATCGCGAATGCCTATTGTTTCCTGGCCAGCGATGAGGCCGCTTACATTAACGGCGTTGTGTTAAACGTCGATGGTGGTGTGGTAGTATAAAAAATAAGGGGCCGGTTAAGCCCCTTTGCCAAAATTTCTGGCCTAAACTTTACGCTACCTTGATTTCTATGGCTTTTGATTTTACTTCCTCGGCTTTAGGAAGATTTATGGTCAGCACTCCATCCTTAAACTTCGCAGTTATTTTATCTGCGCGGACTTCTTCCGGCAAACGGAAGCTCCGTTTAAAAGTACCATAACTGCGTTCGATACGATGGAAGTTATCTTTCTTATCTTCGTGCTCGTATTTTCTTTCACCTTCAATTGACAAAATATTGTCTTTTACATTAATGTGAATATCTTTTTTGCTCATACCCGGTAAATCGGCATGGACAATGTAATTATCATTGTCTTCCTGAATATCCACCGCAGGAACCCAAGTCCTTCCTACGTAAGAATCCTCCAACATATCACCGAAGAAATCCGTTAAGAAGCGATTCCACTCATCCACCGGTGAAATCAAAGATCTCATTGGTTGCCATTTTACTAAACTCATAGCTAACTCCTTTCTTTGCTTGTTTGCTGGAAATCTTGTCGCTTTTCCTCATAACAATCAGCGTGCCAGAGTTTGTTTTATGAAATTTTTGCATTCATTTTATCCAACATGACATAAGAAAAATCAATCGTGGCAGAAGGCGAGAAAAATATTCATACCTCGATAAAACATTGGTTGGACATGCTAATGACTGGTTAGCTTTTGGCCTGTTTAAACAGGGAAATTTATTAATGGAAAAGTTAGCTTTGTTTGGTGGGGCGCCCGTCAGGACTAAACCATTTCCAAAATGGCCGCGGTTCACGGAAGCGCTGAAAAATAATTTAATTTATACCTTGGAACACGACCTCTGGGGGGTTGGTAGTGATGCGATCAGCAGGTTTGAAAAGGCCTTCGCTGAATATCATGACGCAAAATATTGTATCAGTACCAGTTCCGGTACGACCGCCTTATGGGTCGCCCTGAAAGCGGCCGGCGTAAAAGCCGGGGATGAGGTGATTGTTCCCCCCTATACCTTTATTGCCACGGCTTCGGCGGTATTGATGGCGAATGCGATCCCGGTTTTTGTGGATGTTGAACTGGATACCTTTAATATTGATCCGGAACGGATCGAATCTGCTATTACCGAAAAGACCAAAGTGATTATGCCCGTTCATATCGCCGGAAATCCGGCGCAAATGGACAAAATATCAGCACTTGCCGGGAAACACGGTATTGCCGTAATCGAGGACGCGGCCCAGGCTCATGGAGCGGAATGGAAAGGGCGGAAGGTCGGCGCACTGGGACTGGGGGGGATTTTCAGTTTCCAGACTTCAAAGAATATGACCGCCGGAGAGGGCGGAGCAATCATTTCGGACGATCAGGAATTCATGGATGCCTGCTTTGCGTATCATAACTGCGGCCGGGTAAGAGGCGGTAAATGGTATGAGCACCAACATTTGGGAGGGAATTTCCGCTTGAACGCGATGGCCGCCAGTATGCTGACTACACAGCTTCAAACCCTGGAACAGGAAATGCAATTGCGGGACAGGAACAGCGCAAGATTAGATGAAGCATTGACGGAAATACCGGGCCTCACGCCCGTCAAAACTTATCCGGAAACTACGCGGGTGGCCCACCATATTTATTTAGCCCGGTACGATCGTTCGCAATTCCATAATATTCCCAGAGAGAAATTTTTCAAAGCGATGCAGGCCGAAGGAGTATTCACCTATGCCGGGTATCCTCCTCTTTACCGGGAAAAGTTATTCGTTACGGACGCGGAAGAATACCCCTGGCTGCAAAACATAAACTATCGGGAAATGTATTTCCCGAACACGGAACGTATCGCTAATGAAGAAGCCGTATGGCTGAAACAGAATCATTTGCTGGGAACCGAAGAAGACATTCAGGACATTGTAGACGCATTTGTTAAAGTGACAAACGTAATGCGTCAACAACCGGAATTGTTCGAATAGTATTTCCAGATCCGTTCACTTAAATATGACACCGGTTTGGGATTGGAATCATTGAATATTTCAGCCGCCGGTTGTCTATTGTACGAAATCCCGACAGAGCACTGCTCAAACTTTGTAAAATAATAAAAAGTCGGAGAATTATAGTATGAGAAAAGAGTGTGCCCGGGACTGGATTCGAACCAGCACAACCTTGCGGTCACTAGACCCTGAACCTAGCGTGTCTACCAATTTCACCACCCGGGCTTTCAAAAAGCGGCTGATATTACATTTAGCAGTGGAAACCGGGCAAGGAATAAACTTGATACACCCTTAAAGGACTGTGTATCTTTTACGACGGTGTTTTTCTATGGACGGATCAATTGTTGCAAAAAATCGGAAAGCATTCCATGATTTTCATATCCTGGATACTATTGAAGCTGGTATTGAACTCAAAGGAAGCGAGGTCAAGAGCTTGCGGGAAGGGCGTGCCAACTTACGGGATGCGTACGTGGATATCCGTGGCGGCAACGCCTATTTGGTTGGTGTCCATATCAGTCCTTATTCCCACACCGGCTTTGTTGGGCACGAGCCCACGAGAGATCGTCGTTTACTTTTGCACAAACGGGAAATATTAAAATTACGACAATTGATTGCGGAAAAGGGGGTCACGGCCATCCCTCTGAAACTGTATTTCCGGGGCAGCTGGGCTAAAGTTGAACTCGGGATTGCCAAGGGTAAAAAGACCTATGATAAGAAAGCGGCTCTTAAAGCCCGGGATATAAAACGGGAAACCGACCGCGAAATGAACCGCTATCCGAAATGAAGTCATCAGGGTATGATGAAACCATCAAAAATAATAAAAACCAAATAGTTGGAAGTTAAATGACCTTTTTGCCAGTAACGGAACAAATGGAATTAATCCGCCGGGGAACGGAAGAAATAATTCCCGAAGAAGAATTGATACAAAAATTGGTTTGGTCGAAAGAGCATAACACGCCCTTGAAAATCAAATTGGGTTGTGACCCCAGCCGGCCGGATCTGCATATCGGACACGCCGTTGTTCTGCGAAAGTTACGTCATTTCCAGGATTTGGGACACCAGGCCATCCTGGTGATCGGAGACTTTACCGCCCATATCGGCGATCCTTCCGGCCGGAACAAGACTCGCCCTCAATTGACACTTGAGGAAGCCCGACAAAACGCTGAATCATACGTGGAACAGGCTAAAGTAATTCTTGATATAGACAAACTTAAAATTGTATATAATTCCGATTGGCTGGACGCAATGAGTTTCAGCGATGTTATTAAACTGGCCAGCAAATATACGGTGGCCCGGATGATGGAGCGGGATGATTTTTCCAAACGTTTCAAATCCGAAATTCCTATTTCCATTCATGAGTTTCTGTATCCCCTGGCCCAGGGAATGGATTCCGTCGAACTTAAAGCGGATGTTGAATTGGGCGGGACCGATCAAAAATTTAATCTTTTAGTAGGCCGTGATCTCCAGCGGGAGTACAATCAAAAACCCCAGGTAATCATTACTCTGCCGTTGTTAGAAGGGACGGACGGGGTTGAAAAAATGTCCAAATCGTATGGGAATCATATCGGATTGCATGATTCTCCGGATGAAATGTATGGGAAAATACTTTCGATACCCGACAGTATGATTGAAAAATATTATTTATTGGCCCTGGATTCCGACCCTCAGACCATGGCGGAGATAAAAGCACAATTGGCCGATCAAGCGGTAAATCCACGGGATATTAAGCGCCGACTGGCCCGGGAATTGGTGACCCTGTATTACGATTCCGAAACAGCGCTCCAAGCTGAGAAAAATTTCGATAAGATTTTTATTCATAAAGGGATTCCTGATGAAATAGACACATATCAGTTATCCCAGGAAACATTACTGGTTGAAATATTATTTAACGCCGGGTTGACCAAGAGCAAAAGTGACGCGCGCAGGCTCATAAAACAAAACGCGGTGAAATTGGATGGCATCGCTTGCAGCGATATTAATTATTCCTTACGACCGGGATGCGGTGAAATCATTGTCAAAGTAGGTAAACGAAAGTTCATTAAGGTAATTGGATGAAAAAATACTTATGGTTGCTGCTAATCACAGTAAGTCTATCCTGCCAGAGTCACACGAAAAAAGATGTAACGAAACTTGTTGTATTTATTTCCGTTGATCAACTCCGGCCTGAATTATTAACGCAATTTGACGATTTGTACACCGGTGGGTTTCGTTGGCTGATCGATAATTCCGTTTCGTTTACAAATGTTTACCATGAACACGGATATACGGCTACCGGTCCGGGGCATTTTGTGTTGTCATCGGGTCAATATCCGGGACCGGTGGGGGTGATCGGTAATAATTGGTACGATCGCAAATTGAAACGGGTTGTTTATTGCGTGGAAGATACCACCGCCACCGTGGTCGGCTATCCGGGGAAGGATCGGTCGTACAAAAATATAAACACCACCGCCCTTGGTGATTGGGTCAAAGCTCGTTATCCCTCCTCGAAAGTCTATTCCGTGGCCGGAAAAGACCGGGCTTCTATTTTCCTCGGTGGCAAACATCCCGATCTGGCCCTGTGGTACAATTGGCAGGGAGACTTTGTTACCACGGATTATTATACCAAATCGAACCCGCAATGGTTAATCGACTTTAACCGAAATTTAAACGTGCTGAGTTACCGGGATTCATTATGGACGCGGTCTTTGGCTCCCGAAGTTTATGAAAAATATGCCCGGCGCGATAATTTCCCCGGTGAAATGGACACCTATTTAACCGTGCCTTATTCGCCGGTTTTTCCGATCGGATTCGATTCGTCGCTTACCGACAGCGATGTCTTAAACGATATCGGCGGGACACCCTGGCTGGATAAATTTACGATTGAGCTGGCTTCCACTATTGTGGATCAGGAGAAATTGGGAACCGACGACAATCCCGATATCTTATTTATCGGGCTTTCCGCCACGGACTGGATAATCCACGACTTCGGCCCCTTTTCGCAGGAAAGTATGGACCACCTGATAAAAGTTGATCGGTACCTGGGCCGATTCATTACCGATTTGGATAAAACGGTCGGATTGGATAATGTTCTCTTCGTCCTGACGGCCGATCACGGTGGAATGATGTTACCGGAATATTTAAAAGAAAAATACAATATTCCCGCCGGTCGGATTAAATGGAAGTCCCTGCACGCGGCTTACCGGCAAGCGCTTCGTGAAATCGATAAACGCTATGGTGACCATGATTTCATTGTTTTTGAAGGCCTGGGCTTTTATTATGATATCAATATCTTAAATAAGCGGTCGATCGATAAAGCGGTGATCAGCGGAATATTAAAAAAGTATTTTGAAAAAGTGGCCGGGGTTGAGAAAATATTGACAAAAGAAGAAATTCTGCGTGCGACACCCGAAGATGAAATCGTATTTCGGATGAAAAATATGATTAATCCGGTAATGAGCCCCGACGCCTGGATATTGCAAAAAAGAGATTGGGTCTATCGTTTCCCGTACGGAACCGGCCATGGAACGCCATACGATTACGACGCCCATGTTCCCTTACTGGTGCACATGGAGGGAATGAAGAATGAGCAAATTAACGATCGTATTGCCACGGTGGATATTGCGCCTACAATTGCGAAGATATTGGGTGTGGATCCTCCGCCGTTTGTTGATGGGGAAATCATTAAGGAGTTCGCCGGACAACAATAGAATCGGTAGAATTTCGAAGTCCGGGGGTGGCTAATTCTCACGATAAAGGATTGGGTTACATAACAATTCATGTGATCCCCGCGAAAATCCCTGGATGGGGATTAATATGAAAAACCACCGGTGACACCGGTGGTTTTCCACTTACGTCTGTTGAAATGGGACATGTCAGTAAAAAAATTGATTGATGTCGTAAATTGACACGGCAACTCCTTTGGGGACCACGGCTTTCATTTCCGCTTTAAATTGTTTTGATAATTGCCGGATGGCGATCCTATCCGGCAGAGTAATATTTTCCGACTCCATTTTTTTTCGATATTCGGGATTGGTTTCGTGGAACTCGGAAACATATACGATATCTCCTTTGGAGAGCGGTATTTGTTTTATTAATTGCAGGGAATCCCGTAAGTGGCGCTCCGCGTAACGCATCCCCCCAATACCCGCCAGAAAAATGATCCCCAACTGAATACCACCGGTTTTAAGGTTTTCCGATAGTTTAATGATGTTATCGGTGAGCTGGAGTTTGTTTAAGAACCGGAGCAGTTCCTGATTGCCGGACTCCACTCCCAAATAAACCCGTTTCATCCCCCGTTGAGCCAATTCGGAATAGTCCGTTGCTGATTTTTTTATTCCGGTGAAAACATCGATAAAAGAGTAAATTTCATTTAATTGCGGGAATTGGTCGTGAATTGCGTCCAAGGCTTTTACCAGTCGTGACTGGGGAGTAACGATGGCGTTGGCATCGGCCAGGAAAACCGACCGGCGCAGGAGGACCGCTTTCCCTAAGAACGATTTGATTGCCAGTAAATGGTCCGTTAATTCCCGGGTGGTTTTAATACGGAAAGGCCGGTCTTTGTAGAAATTGCAGAACAAACAGCGATTATAATTGCATCCTTCGGTTAACTGGACGACCAGCGCCATGTATTGATCGGGAGGTAATATGGATATGGGCAAATAAATTTTATTAAATATCCGGGCCTGTTCCCGCAATGCCTCCGGTGTCATCTCCACGATTTTTGTAATCATGGCCTGAAATCGTTCGGGGCACTGTTCGCGTACCCGCGATAACAGGTTTGTTCCCCGTTGCAATAAGGGCAACGCATGGTCGAAGGGTACCGGTTTTACCGATCGAAAATATTCGCCGGAAATGTTAACATGTGTTTTTTTGAAGAAACGGTTGTCCAAAGTACGACGGTAATTGGTCTGGTCGACATACATCCCGACCAATCGTCCCTCCAGATCGAAGGTCCATAAATTATTGGCGGGTTGTTCAAACAGGTTGAACGCATTGGACTTAAGAGTCAGGATGAGTTTCGAACCGTCAAGGTCAATGGTTAACGTGTTTGTCAACATTTTCTATGTGATATGTTCAGGTGCTGAAACAATAATCCGCTTTCCTTTGACCGAAAATTAAAAATAGCGCAAGATATCGGTTGGAGTCCGGACTAAACCTTTCGCTCCGGAGCGGAGCAGTTCGTCCCGGCTCCTGAACCCCCAGAGAACCCCCACCGGGAACATTCCCGCCGCCGTGGCGGTGGCCATATCGGTATCCGTATCCCCTAAATAAAGTATTTTATCGGGAGGAATATTCAGGGTGTTGGCAACCAGCAACGCTCCGGTTGGATCGGGTTTCTTTGGTAAGTCGGGTTTCGCTCCGAGAATCACCGTGAATTCCCAGCGCGGTAAAAATTGATTAATCGTTTGCACGGCAAAATCGTGCGGTTTGTTTGTCAATATGGCCATGGGAATATTTTTGTCACTTAATACCGTAAGCAAATCTTCGATACCAACATAAGGCTTTGTTTTATTATTACAGCGTCGGGAGTATTCTTTTTTTACAGCGCTTATGCAGTCTTTGATTATGTCTTTGGTCCGATATTGTTCCGGAATGGTGCGCTGCACCAAAGTATCCATGCCGTCACCGACAAAATATTTATATTTTTCGACGGGATGTTCGGGAAATCCTTTGGAACGGAGGACTGTGTTCATTGAATCGGCAATGTCCGTAAGCGTATTCAGCAAAGTGCCGTCAAGGTCAAAAATGACCGCCTTAAAAGACAGGTTTTCATTCATTTTTATTTCGCCAGTTATTAATTATTTCCATAAATCTTACAACACGGTCGTAGTCGACGGGGTTAACCCAGGCGCCGTCCTTTTTGAAATGGGAACCGACAATCAGCGCGTCGGACCAGGGTAAATAGGTTTCCACGTTAGAGGCAGTGATACCTGACCCGATTAAGACCGGTATTCCCACGGCGGCGTGGACATCTTTCACATCCTTGAGATCGGTCGCTTTGCCGGTCGCGGAGCCGGTGATTATTACTCCATCACTCAGAAAGAATTCCGCCGCTCGCGCGGTCTCCGCCGGCGATACGTCGGCGCTGATCGCATGAGCACTGTGTTTCTTCTTAATGTCGGTGAAGATAAGTATTTTTTCGGCATGTATTTGTTTACGGTAGCGCAGCAGCGCGCCGGCATCGCTTTCAATTAATCCTTCATCGGCGACATGGGCAAAAACGAATCCCTCAACACGGACAAATTCCAGATTAGCGGCATTGGCCACGGCCAGGGCGGCTAAATTCGCCCCCGCCAGAACCTGAACTCCACAGGGAAGCCCGGAAACGCGTTTTACTTCCTTGGCGATGACGCTCATGGCGCTGACGATCTCCGGTCCTACAGTGCGTTTTAAATACGGCCGGTCATGCATGTTTTCGATCATGACGGCGTCAACGCCGGCGGAATGGTACCGTTCCGCCTCCCGGCAGGCCGTATCGATAATTTGATCCACGGATTTATCATTCCCTGGAGTTCCGGGTAACGACAAAAGGTGAATCATACCGATTACCGGTTTATTAATATTGAAAAGCGATTTAAACGTGGACGTTTGCATCTGTCCTCAGTATTTAACCTGGAATGAAATCGTTAAAAATTCCATTTAAAAGCGATAGTAGGATTAATCGTGATATCGTCGGAGATAAATCTTTTGCTGATTTCTATTTCGCTGCCGATGGAAACATGTTTCGTCATGTTGTACCAGATTTGCGGTTCGGCCAAGTGGACGAGTTGTTTGTTGCCGGCGTTTACGGTTGCGGTCCAAATATCGTAAAACCCGGTCAATATAATTTTCTGATTGAATAACGGTTTGAACCAGACAAAAGTCAGTTGATTCTGGAAAGAATCGGATCCTTTGGGAAAGCGGAATAACAAATCGGCGCTCAGATTGGCAAATTTAAGTGGTATGTTAATCCCTGTTAACCAGGTCTGGGGAATATTATGACCGGCGTACTTCATAAACGATTGTTGGTCGGGGTTGGAAAAAATCACCAGCCCGTCGTTGAGTTGAACAGTAAATTTTATATCACGGAGAAAGGGGACCGTGAGGTAGCGTGCGATTTCCAGGTAAGCCAGGGAAGCATCGTTCGTTACCGGCAGATTGTAATCGAAATCGATGAATAAAAAAGTGGCGCCGTATTCGTCGGGTTTAAACATTTCAAACGTACTGGTAACGTATTTTCGATCTTTACCCATGTCATAGTGGACCTGCAGGTTTTGACCGAATAGATTGGCCGATAACAATATCAGGAGAATGGTATTTAATAGTTTCATTGGAAAAACCCTGTACAAATTCAGGGGTGAAAATACATAGAAATACTGTTTATGGAATCTCCTGAATCCATGGAATCGTTAATTCGGTGAACAGGTCCGAGCAGGGCGGTCGGTAATACTCCACTTATGGGTGGGAGAAATTGTAACTTAAGAGCCAAGAACCAAACACTACTGGATAACAAGGAATTTATGTTTTTTTGGGTCTTGGCTCTTCAAATATGCACCGGTAACCGAAGGATTATGGCGATTGTTAAATATCCACTTGGAGTAGAACGTGTATTTCATAGCGTTGAAATACGCGAAAAACTTTTAGTATTGTATATTTTGGTTTACTAAACTTGTCCTAATTTCCTTCATTATGCGGATAATCGTTCACCTTGACATGGATGCCTTTTTTTGTGCCGTAGAGGTACTGAAAAATCCCGATCTTGCGGGTAAACCGGTGGTAGTCGGGGGGCGGGCAGAAGATCGGGGCGTGGTGGCGGCCGCATCCTATCCGGCACGGAAATGGGGAATTCACTCGGCGATGCCCATGACCCAGGCAAAAAAACTCTGTAGTGATTTAATCATTCTACCGCCGCATTTCAAACTATATAAAACCTATTCGCGCGTCATAATGGGTATTTTAAAGAATGAATCGCCGTTGATTGAGAAAGTGAGCGTTGATGAAGCATATCTGGATTTAAGTCCGTATGTAAAGAAATGGGATGAGGGAGTGGCCATTGCCAAAAAAATACAAACAAGAATAGTCCGCGATATAGGTTTATCGTCATCGGTTGGAATCGCCACCAATAAAATGGTGGCCAAAATTGCTTCCGATTTCCAAAAACCAGCCGGTTTTACCGTTGTATTGCCGGGGGAAGAACGAACGTTTTTGGCTCCGCTGCCGGTTTCGAAAATACCCGGTATTGGCGCCAAGACCAGTATCCGTCTGGCTCAAATGGGGATTCAAACCATTGGTGAATTGTCAGGAGTCCCCGAACGGATTTTGCAAACGACATTCGGGAAAATGGGACTTGAAATGGCGCGCTGGGCAAAAGGAGTTGATGAGCGGCCTGTTGTTACCGATCGGGAACGAAAATCCTTCAGCCAGGAACGAACCTTTCCAGTCGATATAACCGACGATAAGGAATTGCTGAATACCCTCCGTGGGCAAAGTATTGCGATTGCAAGTTTTCTTAAAACGAACAATAAAAAAGCCCGGACGTTCATGCTTAAAATCCGCTATTCCGATTTTAAGACACACACTTATCGGCGGTCACTTACATCG
>JAADGP010000128.1 GCA_013152315.1 FCB group bacterium | reverse complement strand
AACGGCTTCGCCGAAGTTGCCGGCGGAGAAAATTTCCGTGCTGCCTTAAGCGCCCGTCAACGTCACCGTGTCTACCGAAAGTTTAAATACATTACCGACGTGACCGGCGATCCCTGGTGTGTCGGTTGCGGTCGTTGTACGGCCTACTGTACCGCGGATATCAGTATCGTGGAAATTGTAAATCGTCTCTGCGAAGAATATGAACAGACTGTTTTAAGGAAGCAACCCATAGCGAAACAGGATTGGGTATTATGAGCAATCATCTCAGTACCGGGATCAAGGAACCGGACCAGGAAATGTTGGAGTTATATTATCCTGAAATCGCCGAGATCACGCGCACCAAACAATTTACCGAATTAGAAAAATGGTTTGAGATCGCCCTTCCCGGTAATCGTGATCTCAATCATCAGCCGGGACAATTTGTTCAGGTTTCCCTCTTCGGATACGGAGAGGCCCCGATCTCAATTACCTCGTCACCCACCAAACCCGGCAGTTTTGAATTATGTGTCCGTAAAGTCGGCAATCTGACAGCGGCCATGCACCGACTGGAACCCGGCGATAAAATCGGAATCCGGGGACCGTTCGGCCACGGGTTCGATCTGCAAAAACTTCAGGGAAAAGATATTTTAATCATCGGCGGGGGAATCGGGATTGTCCCCTTACGATCACTTATCAATGCCATTATTGACCGGCGGGATGATTTCGGTCGTTTTATCATTCTGTACGGAGCAAAGACACCGGCGGAATTGTTGTTCAGGGACGAACTGCAATCATGGACGGATGATCCCACTATCGAATATCACGTAACCGTGGACCGGGGCACACCTGATTGGCACGGGAACGTGGGAGTCATTACCACCCTCCTACCCGGACTTGACCTGGATCTGGGGAATACCATTGCCGCCGTCGTCGGTCCTCCCATCATGTACAAATTTGTGTTGATGGCTCTTAAATCCAAACGCCTGCCCGACGAAAATATTTATTTATCGCTGGAACGGCGTATGAAATGCGGGGTCGGGAAATGCGGCCACTGCCAGATTAATCATTCCTACGTTTGCCAGGATGGTCCCGTGTACCATTACCCCCTTATCAAACAGTTGCCGGAGGCGATCCAATGAAATCCGCACAAACAACACCTGAAAAACCCAAAATCGCCTTTTTTGATTTCACAAGTTGCGAGGGATGTCAGTTAAACAAACTTAACCTGGAAAATGAACTCCTGGACATTCTTCAGCACGTTGAACTGGTCGAATTCCGGGAAGCGATGGACGGCAAGGCCGATTTTTACGACATTGCTTTTATTGAAGGGTCGCTGTCAACACCAACGTGCATCAATCGTATCCACGATATTCGACGCCGATCAAATATTTTGGTCGCTTTAGGCGCCTGTGCCTCCATCGGCGGAATCAATTCCATGAAAAATTTGCAACCAATCGAAACCGTGCGCGAAACCGTGTATGGAGATGAAAAATATCGCTTCCCTACCCTCCCCGCCATGCCGGTTTCAGCCGTGGTGAAGGTGGATTATGAGATTCGGGGCTGCCCCATGAGTATTCCTGAATTTCTGCATGTTTTAAAAGCGCTGTTGATGGGCAAAACACCGAGCAAACCCGACGCGGCCGTGTGCGTGGAGTGTAAATTGCGGGAGAACGAATGTTTGTACGACCGGGGAATTGTTTGCCTGGGACCCATCACCCTGGGCGGGTGTGAAGCAATTTGTCCATCTTTCGGACAATTTTGCACCGGATGCCGCGGTTTGGTTCCGAACCCCAACAAAAACGCCATGGTGGACATTCTTACGCAAAACGGATTGTCATTGGAAGAGGCCCGAAAACGGTTTTTGTTGTTCAACAGTTATAACGCCGAAGGCAAGTCGATAACATAGAATAACGACGCGCGACGAACGCTTTTATTAATCTGGACCAAACACAGTCAACGATATCAACAATGAGCAGAACATTAGACCTGAATATTAAACACCTGACCCGAGTTGAGGGACATGGTAATATTGTCGTAAACGTAAAGGATGGACGATTGGAGCGGTGTGAACTGGAAATTGTGGAAGCGCCCCGTTTTTTCGAGGCCATGCTGAAAGGTCGCAGTTTTCACGAAACTGCCATCATTACCTCCCGGATTTGCGGGATTTGCTCCCTGGGTCATCAAATCACCTCTTTAAAAGCGACGGAAGAGGCCTTAGGTCTTGAAGTTTCCGAACAAACCGTCCTGCTAAGAAAATTGTTGATCGACGGCGCCACCCTGCAATCCAATATTCTCCATACATACTTTTTAGCCGCCCCGGATTTCTTTGGAACAACGGACGCTTTCAAGCTTATTCCGACCAATAAAGATGTCGTTTTGCGGGCCTTGCGCATGAAACGCCTGGCTAACGATATCGGCGATATAGTTTCCGGTCGGGCCGTCCACCCGATCACCCCGGTGCCGGGTGGATTTACCAAATTGCCGAGTGAAAGCGAATTGCGCGCGATTCGCCAACGGCTCATCGACGAAGGAAGACCCGATATGGAAGCGACCGTCGACACCATTGCTTCTGTTTTGGACGCGGTTCCCGACTTCACGCGCGAAACCGAATATATTTCGCTCAGCCATTCCGATGAATATGCGTTTTACGACGGAGATATTTTTTCTTCCGATACCGGTGCCACCGAAGTAAGTAATTACCGGGATATGACCAACGAATTTGTTGTGCCCCATTCAACCAGCAAACATTGCAAACATGCCCGTGAGAGCTATATGGTGGGCGCCCTGGCACGTTGGAATAACAATCATACGCGACTATCCGAGCAGGCGCTCCGTGTGGCGCAAAGGTTGTCACTCAAGCCAAATTGTTATAATCCCTTCATGAATACCGTCGCTCAAGTGGTGGAATGTTACCATTGTATTGAAGATTCGATCGCGATTATCGATACTCTGCTGGAGCGGGGGATCAAGGACGAGAAACCGAATCAACAACCTACACGCTACGGACGCGGGGTCGGCGCCACCGAGGTACCACGCGGTATTCTGTATCATGAATATGAATATGACCGGAAGGGAAATATCGTATCGGCCGATTGTGTAATTCCCACGGGACAGAACCTGGCGAATATCGATCATGATATGAAGAAACTGGTTCCTGAAATCATTGACCAACCTAAAGAAATGATTGCCAAACAACTTGAAATGCTGGTACGAGCCTACGATCCCTGCATATCCTGTTCCGTACATGTTTTAAATGTTCAGTTTATCGGCGATTAGAAGGTGATTAAATTTCCCATAAAAATCATTGCGATCGGGAATGTTCTTTATGGCGATGATGGCATCGGATACTCCATTTTGCAGGATTTACGCAAGAGGCCTTCTTTTTCCGGAATACCATTAATTAATTGTGGCGTGGATGCATTAAGTTTAATCGATCATTTTTCCGATACCGAACAGGTGATCATTATCGATGCGGTAAAAATGGGGATGCAACCGGGAACAATCAAAGTTTTTGAAACTTCGGACGTTGAATTTACCGTTCTTTCCAAACTTTTCTCCCTACACGGAATAAACCTGGCAAACGTCCTTGAACTGGCTGAATTAATCGGCGCTATTCCGGATAAAATAACGATTGTCGGGGTCGAACCGGAACAATTACAAGCCGGGAAGGGACTCAGCCCGGCGGTCGCCGATGCCCGGACGGAGATCATTGACAATCTCCGGTCGCTAATTTTTGAATGCCAACATCAAATCAGGGGGTAATATGGCAAAAAAAATTATGATTATCGATGACGATATTGACCTGGTCGAGGCCATGCGTATTATTCTGGAATCAGCGGGATACGAAGTAATTGATGCCCAGGAAGGGGCCAAGGGAATCGAAATTTTGAAAAAAGAAAAGCCGGATCTGTTAATTCTTGACGTAATGATGGGAACCCAGGATGAAGGATTTCACGTGGCTTATCAGTTGCGGTCCGATGAGGAAACGCGGGATTTGCCTATCATAATGGTCACGGCCGTAGGCACACAAACGGGATACAATTTCGATCTTTCCCGGGATGAAAGCTTCCTTCCGGTAAATGAGTTCATCGAAAAACCGGTAAATCCGCACGCGTTGATCGAAGCGGTAAAAAGGAATCTGTCTCTTGTCTGAAGAGCAACCCTCCTCCCCTCCCCGCTCCACAGAATATTCTTTTTACACACCACGTTCCCTGCGACGAAAAAATCTGTGGTTAATTAAGTTACGCTGGATCGCCACGGCGATCGCCTTCTCCCTGGTGCTGCTGGCTCAATTCCTGATCCCGGGCAAGCAACCGCTCCCCCAATTGTTCTCCACTGTCGGTGCGTTGGTCCTTATCAATCTTCTCTACACCTGGTATCACCGGCAACATGTACCTTCCGACTTAGACAAAGAGATGGTATTCGTGCGGGTTCAAATTGTAATCGACCTGTTCTTATTGACTATGCTTATCCATTATTCGGGCGGTATCGAAAATCCGTTTTACCTGTTCTACATATTTCATATCATCATCGCCAGTACCATATTCGAACAAAAATCGGAACCTTTTATCATAACCATAGTGGCGGCTGTCTTTTTCTCAACCTTGATTTTATCCGAATATTACGGCCTGTTGCCGCACCATCATATTTTCGTCGGCACTTCGTACAGCCCCCTATCGGTTTTCGTTTCACTGGGTGTATTCTATGTGACGATTTTCGTCAGCGCGTACCTCGGTGTAACGCTGGTTTCCCGTCATGTGAAAGTAAAAAACCTGATTACCGAAAAGAACCGACAGTTGGAAGAATCCGCCCAGAGTAAAATGAAATTATTCCGGTTCATTTCTCATGAATTAAAGTCCCCCATCGTCGCCATCCAAAGTTCCATCAACGTCGTTCTGGATGTGCTTGGAGAATCGCTTACCGAGCAATCAAGAGATTTACTCCTGCGGGCCCGTAACCGAACCGTTCAAATGTTAAATATTATAAAAGAATTACTGGAATTATCTTACGAGCGCATGCCGGACGAGTCGATCAAATCGGAACTTGTGAATCCCTGCGATTACCTAATAGGATTAATTGATAATGAAAAACCCAAGGCACAGGCGAAAGACATCGAGATTATCCAAAACATTTGTGCCGGACACCAGGACCAAAAATTAAACCGTTTCATTCTCGACAAGATACTATCGAACCTGATTTCCAACGCGATTCGATACACGCCTTCGGGAGGACAAGTAACAATCACGACTAATTTAGCCGACCATTGTTGGACCTTCCGAATCGCCGATACGGGAATTGGTATTTCACCGGAGGATCAGGAACATATATTTGAAGAATTTTACCGCGGAAAAAATGCCCGTGAATTTGAAGCCGTCGGCACGGGTTTGGGAATGAGCATTGTTAAAAAATTCGTGGAACAGTTGCATGGCGATATTTCCGTGGAAAGCGAACCAGGCAAAGGAACCACCGTCACTGTTAACATACCGATTTGAAGAAAAAAATTAAAATAGGCGGAATTTTAGAGGTAAGGGGACTCACCTTAATCAAGTTATTGGGAATTCCCAATAAGCCCGGTTATGCCGGAAAACTGTTAGAGGGTTTGGGGGACGCAAATATTAATTTGCATTTTGTCGCTGAAAGCGAAGATTTACGTAACCATGCCAACATAACCATATGTGTCTCCTCCAATGATGCCAAAAACGCGCTGGAGATCATCGAAAAACAACGCCACGAATGTGAATTGGCCACCGTCGATGCCACCCCCGGCATTACGGCTTTAACCATTTACGGTCCGCATTTTCGTGAAAAACCCGCGATCTGCAGCCGGATGTGCGCCGCCCTGGGCGAAAATAATATCAACATTTATGGTATTTCCACCTCCATCTCCTCGATTTGCTGTTTAATCAGCGAAAAAGATTATAATAAAGCTTATAAGGCTCTGCTCTCAACTTTTGAGCTCCCTTAATTAGGGCTTTCCCCCCGTTTTTTCAATCATCTTATCTGGAACCATATCATGATTTTCCGGTAAACTAAAAAGGAATAAATGGTCCTGTTTTATGGTTTTGAAACAATAATCATAGAAAGGACGGAAAGATGATTGCACAACATCAGTATCCGCTTCATTTGAAGCAAATGTATCCTGTCGTTGTACGAATTACCGGTTTAATATCTATTGTCTTGGTCACGTTATTCATGCTCGTTTTCCCAAAATCAGCCCCCAAAAAGGTATCTCTTGGCACGGTTGACCATATTGTTATTGAACAAGTGGATATTCCGGAAACACGTCAGATAACCCGTCCCCCGCCTCCCGCCCGCCCATCCGTTCCAATTGAATCCGAAAGCGAAGATATTGCCGATGATTTAACCATCGAAGAAACAACCCTGGAGAATTTCGAGGCGTGGGATGCGGCTCCTCCCCCACCAGCCCCTGAGGGACCGCAGGTGCGATTCGTGCGATTCATCCCCTATGACGAACCGCCGGTACCGATCGGCGGATACGCCGCTATTCAACGCAATGTGGAGTACCCGGAGATCGCCCGTGAAGCCGGAATTGAAGGTACGGTCATTATCCAGGCTTTTGTTGACAAAAAAGGCCGGGTAACGCAAACAGTGGTTTTATCCGGTTTGCCAAATACCGGGTTGAATGAGGCGGCCATGGACGCCATTCGCAAAACCCGCTTTAAACCGGCCAAACAACGGGATCGCGCGGTGGGTGTCTGGATTTCCATTCCCGTTAATTTCAAGCTCCGCACCAACTCGTAAATGTTGAAGGGGAAGGACCTTCCTTCCCCTTTTTCTTTTACACTATAACAAAGATGAAAGTCGGCGGATTTTCGGAATTGACCAATCCCATCTCTTCAGAGAAAAACCAAACGATACAAAATAAACAAAGAAGTGAACGAACATACCGAAATAATGTGATTTGTCCGGCTAATCATGCTCCTTAAACCCGCTATCGGGTTTAATAGATAAGTCTTTGGTTTGGTGTCGGACTAATCCCGCAGAATGTGGGACGAGTCTTCGGTAGACAAGATCACTACCCCAGCGGTGCGGAGAGGGAGGGATTCGAACCCCCGTCCCGAGTTATCGGGAACCGCATTTCGAGTGCGGCGCGATCAACCAAGCTCTGCCACCTCTCCGAATTTATTTCACACAACAAAGTTTTCCGTAAAAAACGGACCGGAAGTTACGATTCGCGATGGGATTGGAAAAAGTCCTGAATCAACAGCGCGCACCGTTGTTCTTCCACGCCTCCTTTTACGGCAATAGCGGGCCCCAGACGGCGATCGCCACATAACTGGTACAATGAACCGCAACACCCCATTTTCTCATCGTAGCAACCAAATACAACCATTTTTAAACGGGCGTTGATGATCGCCCCGGCGCACATGGAACACGGTTCCTTGGTGACATATAAAATACAATCGTTTAAGCGCCAATCGTTCATTGTATTGGCGGCGGCCGATAAGGCAATTATTTCGGCATGGGCAGTGGGATCCTTCAATGATTCACGCTGGTTGTAACCGCGACCGATGATTTTATTACGATGAATTACAATTGCCCCGACGGGTATTTCTCCTAAATCATATGCTTTTTCGGCCAGCCGAATGGCCTCAGCCATCCATTTTTTATGGTTGGGGGTTAATGATAAATTCAAAATAAAAACAGTAACTGTTTAAGGTAGGCTCAATAAGGTTCGAAGATACTCTATTTGATCCGCCAATTCCCGTCGACCGACAATCGTGCTAATATTCGGCGTGAACGTTGCTCCCGGGGTCAGGGCATCAACAATATACTGGACATGACTCAGGCTCTGCGTGAAATCACCGACTGTGAAATACGAAACAGATAAAGCTAAATGTACGTCGAGGTAATTCAGCGTGGTATCATGGGAAAAAGACCAGGTCGGGATTTCCAATTGCTCCAGGTCCGACAATAAATCATTGCCCCATTTGATCGCCAGGCTATCCTCACCCCGGGCATTATTGGCAAAACATAATCCCGCTTTCAACTCATGATCAAGATTGGCGAGAATATTTGGACTTTGCGTATAGGCCAACCCGCGTTCGAAATAAAACGCACTGCTGTCCATTTCCATTAATTTCCCGTAGGACCATCCAAGACCATTATATCCATCCTTATAGGAGGAATCCTGTATCACTGCCGCCTTGAACCAATCGTTTGCTTCCTGATAAACACCTTGTTCATACAAATCCCAACCATAGTCGGTTTTATCGATTTCCGTTGCCTCATACTGTTGCCGGCATCCCCAGGAGATTATGAGCAGGAATCCCAGGAGCAATAACATGCTATGTTTCCCGTAGGAACTCACCGTAACAACATCACCTTGCGGGTTTGAATTTTCCCCTGATTGGTAGTCAGGCGAATAAAATAAATACCTGACGCAATATTCACGCCATTGTCATCCTTACCGGCCCAACGCACGGTGTAGCGCCCGATTTCCTTATAATCATTGACCAGGGTGCGCATATGTTGTCCTAAAATATTGTATACGGAAATGTTTACTTTTTGCCGCGGTCCCTCGATAAATCCAACGTCGTAAATGATATTCGTGTACGGATTAAAGGGGTTCGGATAATTCTGGTGCAAACTGGTAACGCCGGGAACAATCAATGTTTTGGGTCCCAGCCGGAAATACCCCATATCCTGAGTATAGGTCATAATGGAGCCGTTTACGGTCATTGAGGGGAGTTCTTTCCAATGGACACCGTTGACTCTCTGGTACAGGGCCATATCATCATTGAGCCCTTGAATCGAAACTTCCACCGGCTTACGAAAGTGCATGTTTTCATTGCCGATTCGGTAAGACGCCAGATCATTGAATAAGTCACCGAACATGGTGGAATCGACAATCAAAAGCGGTTGATCAAACGTTACCGCCCCGGAGGAGCCTTGTATCCGGAACCTTCCATCCGGGCTGGAGCCGTACCAGGAAGCGCCTGTTTTCGCCAATGTCATGCCCACTTGTCTGGTTATGGACGTATCGCCAACAACCCCCTTGGCGGAAACATCGAAAGTGTAGGTGCCGGGACTGACAAAACTATGCTGACCGACAAAAGTATAATCGGCAATCGTATCGAGACTTACGATTTGATTCTGTACTTTCAGCGTTAAATCAACCACCTTTCGCATCGTATCGGTAATAACAATTTCAAAGAAATTCGTAAAGGCGTTATTCTGCAAAACAGCTACCGAAAGTTGTGGCCGGGGAACTCGAATAACATCGATAACAAAGGTTGTACTGTCGGATGCTCCCTGGGCGTCGACGGCAACGACCCTGATCAGCGCTGAATCAGACCATAATTCACGGGGCTTAAATATGACCGTGTCACCGTAAGACCGTGCCTGGTAAGAGGACGGAGAAATCGCCATATATGCGCCGTTTGTCAAGGGCGTGACGTTGATGGTAAGCAGGGTATCATCCACATCCACGACATAATCGGCAAAATCCATCTTAACCGAATCGTTTTCCAATACTTCGATTAACGGAATATCGGACCAGACCGGCGGATCATTCCTCGGCAGAATGGTTAAAAGCATGGTGTCTTTGCCAACGGCACCGTAGGGATCGCTTACATAAAATATGAGACGATGATTATCCCCGTAATAATTGCTGTCGCTATCAAAAGTGGCATACGTAGAGCCACCCACGGTGTCGATGGTAACGGTTATCTTGGGGCTGGCTACTTCGGAAATAATATCCAGTAACAAGGACGGGTTGATCTTTTCCTGCTTGCTGATAAACGGTTTCGGCGAATAAAGGTTTTTTAAATAATTGGCCATCGTGGCGGATGTCCCCGGACCGACAATTACCCGGCCGGTCGGGAACCCGGGAGTCGTAGTGGTATCCAGAATAACCACCTGCCAACTCAATTCCGAGCTGTCATTGTCAACGTCCTTGGCATAGGGCGTTAAATCGATCCGCACCGTATCGGTGTGATCTTCAACAAAAGTGATATGATCCGCAGGGGGCAAAAATTGTACAACGGGAGTGTCATTCACGGCATGCACCAGCAATGGAAATTGCAACGTGTCGGCAAATCCCCAATTATCCCGGACAATGACCCTAATGGAGTAGGAACCGGTATCATCCTGGGTCGGGGTCCAGGTGATGGCGCCGGTCAGGGAATCGACACTAATCGAGTCCTGTGCCGGTTCCCCGATTGTACGGGTTGTCCGGACATAATAACGAAATTCGTCACCAAGTTGCGTGTTCACATCCGGGTCCACCACCTGGATGGAGTCGGAAAACGGCAAATCTTCATACAAGTTCAATGAATCGATGGCAACGATTTGAGGGGCGCTGTTCAGTCGCAACAAGGTATCGGATGCCAGGGTATCGGAAATGTTCCCGGCGCGGTCAATCCCCCGTAAATGCAGCCGGTATTGCTTCATATGTTCCAGGGGTAGATTGAAGGTATGATTTTCATCCGTACCGATATCCAGCCAGTCGACAAAAGCGTTTATCGCCGTGTCGCCGATTTGTTCGACGGCGATTTCGTAATAATCGAGGCCCGATTCTTTCTCCGGATCCTGCTCCTCAAAGGCGGACCACTCAATCGTGATGATATCCGTGGAAATCAAGGTATCGGAGGTAAGCACGTTCCCGCCCGTAATTGTTCCCTGTTGTAACGGATTCGGGTCGTACGTTAAAACGCTTGCGCTGGAATCACCGATGGTCCGGTTACCGACCCGGTCGGTTATGATGGCGCGCGTTAACAACGAGTCGCCGACAATCAAACTGCTTCCCGGTACCAGTTGAGCCGTAATTTCATCAATCGACCGCAGGAAAGTAATATTGCCAAAATTTTGAATGCTGTCGGCGGTGCCGATGGTTACCCAGTCCGTTCCCCGGGCCATGTTGTACATCTCAATCGCCACCGACCCACCGTTGAAAATAGAGGTATCGATTCCGGGACTCACAATCGGAACCGTAATTTGAATTTCTTCGGTTGTCGCATTAATCCATCCCGGGACCGGATTGTTTCCATAGGGGAAAACCGTACCGGTAGTAAAATCATCAGGAGGCGTGTTATCGACAACGAAAATATCATTATCAATCATCAGGGCCACCGGGTTTCCGGCTCTATCCTTCGCGCTTGTCGTAACAATCATATTGCCGCTGTTTTTCGCACTGTCAGGTAATACGATGTCAAAGAACCAGGTGGAATCACCGTTGGCGGATCCATTATTCGGAAAGTCGACAAACGAATCGGTGGTGGAATCGGCGTACTCAACCGAAATGGTTGGCGCCGGTGAACTTCGCATGACATCATTAAAGGAAACCGTGATCCTGATGGTATCCTGTGATTTTCCCAGGTTGGTAAGTTTGGGTTGGGACAAATTTTCATAAGCAAATTGGGCGGTTGGCAACGAGTTATCCACTACCAATGTGTCGCTATTGGAAACATTAGCGCTTGGAACGGCATTCGTCGCCAAATCAGTGGCGTTTATTGTTACCGAAGCGATGCCGTTGTTCCCATCGGGTATCAACGCCTGGTAGGTCCAGACCTTGGAATCGGCACCCATTGTCATATTTGCGTTGGTAATATCGTTGCCGATTCCGGCGTAATCAATGGATATGGTCGGTGTCGGTAGCACCGGTTCACTAAAGGTCGCGGTGATAGTAACGGTCGTATCCTTACTGGCGAAATAATGGCTATAGGTTAACTCCACGGTCGGGGCAGTCGTATCATACGTAACACTGTCCACGACAGTGGTCACCTTATTTCCTGCCGAATCTTGCCCGAAAAAAGTAATCTTATAGAGTGTTCCGTCAACCAACGAGGGATCGTTTGTCAATGTCCCCAGGGCGTGAACGGTCACATCCAGTTCGGTTCCTTCAAGAACCGATGAGATGGAGCTGCCACTCGGAATCGGCGTCCAGGTAATACTTGCCGAATCCAATTTCGAGGAATTCTCTACAATGGTATATGCTACCTGAGTATGATTGACATAACTACCGGTGTCGGGCGTCATATTGGTAAACTCCGGAGCCGTATTATCTAAGCGTAGAAGTTTTCTACCGGTGGTGTTGGCATCGGTCAAAGCGTTGCCGGCATTGTCCGTCCCGATAATACTGATGGTAGCGACTCCGTCATTGCTGTCAGGTATTGTTAGAGTGTAAGTCCAGGTCACATTATCGACTTGAAACATGTCGGTCGTATCCTGGACGGCATCACCGGCATAATCCACGTAAATTTGTGGGGCATCCGCCATTTGTTCACTGAACGTCACTGTAACAAGGGGTGTGTTCTCTTTATTAACCAGGCGGTCGGATAAAGTAATCGTCGCCGTGGGAGCTTCGGTATCGATAATAATGTCGTTGTTGTCTGATAATGAGCCCGAGGAACCCGGATCCGGCAGGGTTGTTTTAAATTCATTGCCGGCCAAATCCCTGATAGTTGATCCATTCAGTTGAAACGGTGATGTGGACACGTAATCCAAATCATCGCTGGAATGATTTTCAGCCACAACATACTGGAAAGTTAAGGTATCCGTCCCGCTGCCGGAGTTGTATAGAGCACTGGCACCCACACCTCCGATATCCATCGTTATAGTAGGCGGATCACCTGTGGGTGGAGTAGTAATGGTAACGTCTTCGTTTATTAAGGTTTGAATGGTAATCGTATCACCGGCATTATAGGCAACATTCGCGTCGGGCGATTGAACGGACAGTACATAGGGACGGGTTTCATCAACCAGCAATGAAGAATCGCTCTTCGTATAAATAGCGGAATTGCCGGCAATGTCTTCGACGACGGCACGGAAATACAACAATTTTTCGTTACTGAAACCGGTAATTTCGCGGACATCAACACTATCAGTCCCACCGGAATCGGCCGTTACATCAATATAACCGTCGAGAATATTCGCGTCCTGAATGGATGCCTTGGCCGCAATATTCTCAAAACTACTGGTAATGCCCGCTTTGGCCTGCAGACGCACAGAACCACCGGACAGACTACCGTCGTTTTTATCCAATGGAACCGTGACGACAATTCCGCTGTTGGTTCCATTCCAATAACCCGACACAACATTCCCACCCGAAGCGATTACAACACCGACAGTATCAGCTTGAGGGGCGGTTTGATCAACCTTGACCGTAGTGCTACTGGCTGTTCCCGTTGTGGCGTTGCCGGCTTTGTCGGTCATGACAGCGGTAATCGTAATTTCAACACCGTCGGTGAAACCGGTAATCCCTTCAAAATCAGTAGCGGTAACGGAAAGGGTTTTATTGGTACCCAGATCGCCGGTTACAAGGGTAACTGAAGATCCCATATTTTCATAACTGCCGCCATCGACGCTGGCCCGTAATTGCAAACTACCATCAACAAGGCTGGCATCGTTGTCAACGGGGACAACCACTTCCAAACCGGTATTCGTTCCATTCCAATATTCGTCGACAACCGTCCCGCCGACGGTTTTAACCGTACCGACCGAAAAATCCGCAGGATACACACCGTCGATTTGGAGAGCGCTATTGTCACTTAAATTCGATCCCGCCGGAATTGTGAAATCGGAAATAACATTCCCGGCTGCATCAGACAGATTGCCACCGGAAACCGATATCGTGTTAACTGTCAATTGTCCCGTTTCGTCATTTTCCTGGACAGCATAATCAAAAGCAATTTGATCGGTGCCGGAAACGGTGGTATTGGAAACGGTTTGGGCTACGTTTAACAGGACATTCACCGACCCATTATCCAAAGAAACATTTTCACTGAAATTAACCGTTACATTAACGGTATCACCGGCTTTATAAAGACCATTCTGACTATCGGAAGTGACACCGGTAATTGAAGGTACTGTCTCATCAATAAGCAACGTTGAGGCGCTTTCGGTTCCGGTGGTTTGATTCCCTGCGGCGTCGTAGAGGATCGCACGGAAATATAATCGGTAGCCGTCATCAAAACCGGTTAATTCCCTGATATCCAGGCTGTCGGTTCCGCCGGAATCGGCGGTCACATCCTTATACCCGGTGGTTAAATCACCGTCTTTCAAAGTAACGAAAGATCCGATGTTTTGCCAACTGCCACCCGATCCCACTTTAGCTTGTAAGCGAATTTTCCCGTTAACCAGGGTAGCATCGGAAGCCAAAGGAATACGCACCTGCGCGCCCGTGTTGGTACTGTTCCAATACCCATTTACAACCGGGCTTCCCAGCGGGGTTACATCACCAACCGTAAAACTGGCTGGATCTGTTTGATCAACCGTCAACGTTGTAGCGCTGGGACTACCGGTAGTGCTATTCCCGGCCACATCGGTGATGATTGCCGCCACCGTAACTACACTGCCATCGGTAAAGTTGGTCAAGCCCTCAAATGCGGCTTCGGTAATCGTAATGGTTTTATTGTCATTGAGATCGCTCAGGGCGATTGTTTCCGCATCCCCAAGATTTTCATAACTACCGCCGTCAACGCTGGCACGTAATTGGATTGTCCCGTTCACAAGACTGGCATCGTTATCAATGGGAGTTACGATAGAAACACTTGTATTTGTTCCATTCCAATACCCGGACTGTACAGTCCCCCCGGCTGTGGTTACCGACCCAACGGTGAAATCGGAGGGGACAATACCGTCAATAATAATCTCACTGGCATCGTCCAGATTTGAGCCGGAAGGAATGGAAAAGTCGGTGATCGGATTTCCGGCCACGTCAATTAACGATCCACCGGAGACCGCAAGCGACTTAACAGCCAGATCCGAAGATTCCTCGCCGCTTTGCACGGTATAGGTTGTGGAAACCGTCGTGGTATTACTCACGCTGGAGACGCTTAGCACCCTGTCGGTAGCGCCGGTTTCCAACGTAATCTGTAAATTACCGCTCGTAAGGGTAACCGCGTCACTAAACGTGACTTTTACGTTTACGTCATCCCCGATTTTATAATAGGTGTTGGCGGAAGTCGAACTAATGCCTTGTATGGTAGCCGCGGTTTGATCGATGGTAATCGTTGTATTGCTGGCGGTCCCGGTTTTACTGTTCCCGGAGGCATCGGTAAGAATCGCGCGAATTGAGACCACGGCGCCTTCGTCAAAACCGGTTATTTCCTCGAAATCGGTGTCAGCCGTTCCGGAAGCCTGTACGGTGATTGTTTTCGAACCGGAAGTCACATCGCTTTGAACCAGGGACGTGGAAGCGCCTAAATCGGCATAGGAATTGGCACCGATCTTGGCCTGCAGTTGAACCGTGCCATCTACCAGACTGGTATCGGTCGTTTCCAGTGGAACGGTTACCTTAAGACTCGTATTCGTGCTGTTCCAGTAATCAGAAACCACGGTACCGCCCGCGGCAGTTATCGCCCCCACCTGGAAATCCGTTGGCACGATTCCATCCACTACAATTTCTTTCTGATCATCAAGATTGGATCCACCTGGAATCGAAAAACTACTCATTGTATTGCCGGCGGCATCTTCGATATATCCTGCTGTCAGGTAGACCTGATTCACGCTCAAATCACCGTTACTGTCCCCTTCCTGGACGGTATATGTGCCTGATGCGGTAGTGGAGGAAGAAAAAGGACTGACGGATACCGTGCGATCGGTGGTTCCGGTTTCCAATTCAATCACCAGGTCGCCCCCCACTAAAGAAACCGATTCACTGAAAGTGACCGTAAGATTCACATCATCGCCGATTTTGTATTTACCGTTAACGGTAGTTGACGATATGTTATCCACGGTAGGTCGGACGCCATCGATGACGAGTGCCTTAGCATCGGCCAGGTTCTGGCCGGTCGGGATCGTAAATTTCGTCATGGCGTTGCCGGCATCATCGGTTAATGTCCCGCCGCTCACGGTAATGTTCTGAACATTCAGATCGGAACTTTCATCTCCCTCCTGCACTGTGTATGTACCGGATACGGTGAGATCACTTGAAATGCTGGAGATTGAGACGGTCTGGTTATTATCCAGGGTTATCACCAAACTTCCGGCCGAGAGGTTTACGGCTTCACTGAAAGTGACCGATATGTTTATGTTGTCACCAATTCCATAGGTATCGTCACTGGTTGTTGAAGTTACCGAGGAGATTGTCGGTCTGGTGGCTTCGATAATAATATCTTTGAGATCGTCCAAATTTGCGGCCCCGGGAATGGTAAAATCACTCATAGTATTGCCGGCGGCATCGGTAATCGTTCCGGCGCTCAGGGATATATCGGTTACCGTCAGATCAGTGGATTGATCGTTTTCCTGCACCGTATACGTCCCGGAAGCGGTAGTGGAATTATTGATACTGGAAATAACCACTTGCTGATCCGTGTCCCCGGTTTCAAGGGTAATGACCAAATTCCCGCCGCTAAGAGTTACCGCCTCGGAAAAAGTAATCGTGATATTCACCTCGTCGTCAATCCCGTAGGTCCCGTCACTTGACGTGCTGGATACCTGACTAATCGTCGGCGCGGTGGTCTCGATAACAATATCTTTTGAATCGCTGATATTTTGATTAGACGGTATGTTAAAATTGGTCACCGCATTACCGGCGCCGTCCGTTAATGACCCACCATCCAGGGTTACGGAGATTGCCGCTAAATCACTTGTTTCGTCGCCGTCTTGCACCGTGTAGGTGCCTGATGCCGAATTTGTGCTTACGATATCGGCGGCGGAGATCGACACGGTCCGATCCGTACTTCCCGTTTCCAGGGTAATGATCAGATTAGATCCGGAAGACAGGGTAACGTCTTCGCTAAACGTTATCGTAACATCGATATTTTCGCCGGCGGAATAGCTTCCACTCGGTGAAGAAGATGTGATGCTGGAAATAGTAGGCCGGACGCCGTCAATAATAATCGTTTTGGAATTATTAATATTCTGGCCGTTGGGAATATCAAAATCCGAACCGCTCATTGCGTTCCCGGCGGCGTCTTCGACACTCCCGGTAGACGATAGCGGAGATGACACACTCAGGGCCGCGCCACTGGTCGTTTCTCCTTCACTGACAGTATAAGTGCCGCTACCTTCGGAAGAACTGCTTACCGTTATGGTTTCCGTGGCACCGCTGTTAAAACTGAGAGCAATATTCCCCCCGGAGGTTGTGACCGCTTCACTGAATGAGACTGTAAACGGTATATCCTCGCCGATACCATAAGTACCACTGGCCTTGGATGATGTTACCCCGGTTACGGTGGCGCTTTCAGTATCGTAATATAGGCTTGTGTAAGTAGTTGTTCTGGAATTTCCGGCCGCATCGCGCAGCGTAAAAGTAAGGGAATAATAATTATCATGAACCAGATCCCCGTTTGAAAGCTGACCTGAAAGTGTCACCGTGCGGGTACCGCCGGTCTGTTTTTCTTCGGCTGCCTGGCTCCCGAGGGTATAACTATGAATCGTTCCGTTATCGGTACCGCTCGTGCCGGTAAATTTCACGGTGCTGGAAAAAGCATCGGCTAAATTTTCACTAAGGGAATAAACCACTTTTTGGGTATTAAAGTTGGAACCGGGGTAGGAATAGGATGTCAGATACGCATCCGTTACATCATACTTGATATACGAATTGCTGCCTTCGAAAGTAATATCCTTTGTCGTCGTTGTATCGGGATTGAGGGTTTTGTTCATTATAACGACTTTCAAGGCAAAATTATCCTGGTCCGGCGTGCCGTTGGTATTCGCCAGATTCGAATTTGTGACCGTTATTTCGGCAGAAACAGTACCGCCGAAGGAGCTTTGTCCGGTCTCGGCAAAGTCATTGAAAGTAGTGGGGACATTCCCGTTTTCGGCCCAAGCCAGTTGTAAATAAATAGCACCGTTTTTGAAAGTGTCAAAGTCGGCGTTGCCGGTATTATCCAAGGTTACGGTAATCGTTAAGGAATTGGTCTCATTAAAGTATCCATCTACTTGAGTTGTACCATTCGTTGTGGTGGAGACGGTAATGTTTGCCAAGGCAATGTTTACAAGTAGAAGAGGACCAATACTTATAAAAAACAGGCATTTTCGCCAAAAAATAAATAAATGTTTAAGCGGACGGTTCCTCATTTTGTTATCAATGACAGATACTATAGAACAATGCTACAGGTTAAACCCCAAGGTAATCAAACCATCCATCCAACTGACGGTACCGAGGTCATTATTTTTGGTATCTTTTACATTGGAAACGGTAGTGGACCGAATACCGACGCGGATCTCCAATGTATTGCCCAGGGCAAAACCGTATGAATTTTCGGCGATGAAGCCGAAGCGATTCCCAATGATTCCGCCCCCTAACTTGACCTGTCCCGGCCCGGCTGGAAAGGTCAATATTCCCGCCATAATCAGGCCGGAATACTCACCGCCTACCGGTAAATAATTTTTAAAGCTGAAAGTGCCTATCTCGGCGCCGAACCGGAAACGTACACGGCGTATTTGCAATAGCAGCGGGAGTTCCACATCTACGCGATAATCGACGGACGAATTATACGTCATCAAGGAGTGATTTACAAAACCGGGAGAGGCGCCGCTAAAGCTGATTGTAAAACCCATTCTTTTGGCCAAATCAGCTAATTCCGTGTCCGTGAGTTCATCGGCGCTTTCTTCATCCACGTAGGATTCATCACCATAATCGTACAAATCCTCGGCGCTGGTATCGTATTCCGATTCATCGAAATATTCGTCCAAATATTCATCTTCATAATAGGTGGTGTCTTCGTCACCATATTCATCATAGTATTCATCTTCGTAGCTCGTAGTGTCTTCTTCATCCCCCCAAAATACTTCAACCGCATCCCCTTCCTCATCATACTCATCTTGCGCTCTTAAAGATGATTCCGGAAGAACCAAACAAAGCAGGAAAACAATAATAGTTATGAAATATGTGGGATAACGGAAAATGCGAAATTTCCGCTTACTTACAGCAACAGACATGACGTCCTCATATTTAGACGTATTACTCGTGATATTATTATTCAAGGAAACCCCTTACCTCGTTACGAAGTTAACCTCTCCATAATATAAAATTACCCTTAGATACAATGCAATGTTTTATAATATTATTATAATATATAATATAACCACGTTTTTGAAGCAATTAAACCGGACATATTTTATCAATCAATTCCTCATTTTGGCATATTACGCGAACAGTAAGGAGTGGTGTTTTTGAAAAAATATCGCATTTTAAGCATGCGGATAAACTAACTATTTTCAACGCGGGGAATGTATACGGGAAGATGATCAATAGATCCGAAAGTCATACCCGCCCGGCAAATGTCAGCCAGGCGATCCGTAATTTTTCCAGCCGTAAACAGAGATTATATTAAAGCAGAATAGCACACCCGGAAGGACTCGAACCCTCAACCTTCTGGTCCGTAGCCAGACGCTCTATCCAATTGAGCTACGGGTGCATATGATTGTTTTGCCGGCCTCACAGCAACCCTGTGCGGCCATTATTTATTTGTTATCAAAAAGCTTTTGTAGCCCGTAGGGGAGTCGAACCCCTGTTGCAGGAATGAGAGTCCTGAGTCCTAACCACTAGACGAACGGGCCAATGCTGGGGAGCAGGGATTCGAACCCCGATTGGCGGATCCAGAGTCCGCAGTCTTGCCATTAGACGACTCCCCAAAACCGGCTATTTACCAAAAATCAACGCGGCGAATTTAAAGCCGGTTCCGCTCGCTATCCAATCTCTTTCCAAACTCGTTCGGGGCTCGATTTTGCCGGGGTCAAAGATACTAAATACGAATTATTCAGGCTAATTATAAATAATCAAAATTTCAACGAATATGGGGGGAATTAAAACGTAAAACGAGTCGGAGCGTAGCGGAGATCCCGACAGAGCATAGCAACTGTTGGGGAAGCGTGGTAGGAGCCAAACATCAAGAACCAAATTCCAATGGTTAATCTCATTTTGGTGGGATTTCAAGTAAATCGATGTGACGAGTTAAGTGATTAAGGAACAATGTTTCGAATCACGATCAAAGCCTTTTCGTCCTTTTTCCTGCCGTGAAGGAAGACCAAAAGAAACAGTCGCTGTAGAAAATAGCAGGATCGTCCGCCTTGGTTAATGACCCTGAGGTAATTTGTATTTCCGTCAATAATATCCTCTTTTTTGAATGGACAGGAGACTCTCTATAGTAGATTCCGCGCCGGCATTCATATTGATCGACACGGCCGAATTGATCCCGTCATAACAACGTCCCGTTGCCGGCTGATACATCGCCTTCCCGGCGACATTTTGTCCTTTGTACCACTGGAACACCCGTTCCGCTCGTTCCGCGTATTGCTTGTTTTCGGTGATCTCCGCCAACGTCTTCAGACCCCGATACATGGAATTTATGCCGTACGCGATTTGCGGGAACATGGTCACCGAATAACTTCCGTTGTCTGCAACCGTAATTCTTTGCGGGAAATTGTTTTCCAATACAAAAAGTACGAATCCATCCGCCCACCTGCGCACACTCAACAGTAAGGTATCGTTGCCGGTAATTTCATAGGCTTCCAGCAATGCCAAGGCCTGATTATTTCCCCAGTTGTGCCAGAGACTGTCCCAGCTAAAATACATTCCATCCAAATCGTGATCCGGGACGCGGTATTGGTAAGCGATCAACCCCTTTGATAATCTCCGGATTGCATCAGAATAATTGAATTTCCCGGTTTCCTGCAATTTTGTCAGCGCTAGCAGCAATTCGCTGTTCATATCCGGCGCGTCCTTCACCAGCCAGGCGGGGCGCGGCCCTAAAGAGGTCATATTCCGCCTTGGGTATTTTTGTACGGCCGCTTCAATATGACTATCGGCCGACCTGATCCGCTTTTCCACCGCGGTTAACAGCAATCCGTATTCAGGATAATTTACCAGAATGTTTTCGGCTGCGGCCAACCCCCTTAACCCCCGGACGGCCCACCAACCGAACTCCGCCCTGCTGTTCCGATGCGTGCGGTTGATACTTCCATCTTCATAAATAAAATTATACCACAAACCATCCTCCCGGCTCATGTACAACAGGAAACGGGTCATACCAATAGCGATCGGGAGCAACCGGCGTTGGCGGTACACAAGTATTTCCGTTTCCAGAACTTCCATGAAGCGCCCCACATCATCAACACAGGCAATGCCCTCCCCCGGCGCCGCAACCGGTTCGTAGGATGGAGCGTCGGCATATATCCGGATAAAGTACAGGACCTCACCATTGATGACCAGGCTGTCCACCAGGGACAAGGCATGGGTTAAATTTGTCGGCGATACCGGTGGTTTTTGGTTTAACTGACCAGGTGTAACTTCACATAATGCTGTCGTTACACAATATAGAATGACAAGTATGGTTCTCAATTAAACGATCCTGTGCTCTTTAAAACAAAATGTCCTTTACATCAATATAGGCAACACCAATCACCGTGTCCGCCCCACCATAAAGGCAATAAACGCGGTCATCTTTTAAAATCGTGGCGCACGAAAATATTACGTTCGGCACATAGCCCTTGATTTCCCACGTCAATTCCGGTTCAATGATGGGAGTCGTTTGCCGCGCGAGAACTTTACCCGGGTCATGGGCATCGAGCAGGACGGCGCCCAGGCGGTAGTGATTGTGTTCGTCGACTCCGTGAAAAATCAAAAACCACCCCGCTTCTATTTTCACGGGCGGTCCCGCGATGCCAATGCGCACCTGGTTCCACGAATTGGGAATGGGAGACATGATTTTTTGATGATCGGTCCAGTGAACTAGGTCGTCGGAATAACATACCCAGATGTCGGGATGTCGACGGTGAAACAGGCAATATCGTCCTCCGATCTTTTCCGGCAATATGCAGGAATTTTTATTTGGCTCATCCAGGACAACGCCTTTTCGATCCCAGTGCACCAAATCTTTCGATGTCGCCAGACAAATTCGAAAATCGTTTTTAAAGCGGTCACCGAAACCGGTATATGTCATGTAAAACGTGTCTTTTATGCGGACAATGCGGGGATCTTCGGGGCCCCGTAATTCCTGGGGCACGTCGTTGACCATAATCGGTTCGTCATAGCGATGCCAGGTGAGCAGATCGGCGCTGACGGCATAACCCAGGGTATTAATGTACCGTCCGTATTTTTCATGACCGCCAAGATCGGTGGCCCGGTAAATCAGGTGGAACAACCCATGGCGATAAACCGCCGCCGCATTGAACACGGCCGCTTTTTCCCATTCATGTTCCTTAATCGGCGTAAGCACCGGTTCGGTAGTCATCCGCGTTAATTTCATTCAATCCTCACTGTTACTGTTACTTTGCACTTTTTTATGTTTGATGAAATCGTAAAAAGACCTGCGTTGTCATTTTTTCTCCCGCTGTAGCGGAAGAAGTCGAAAATCCCGTACCGGAAGTCGGGGTCTCCGCTACTCCTCAACACGTTTCACTTATCACGTTTCACGTTTTAATGCTTCACCCCTTCATCCCCGATGTTGCCATGCTTTCAATAAAGTGTCTTTGAAAGAATAGATACATGATCACAACGGGT
>JAADGP010000048.1 GCA_013152315.1 FCB group bacterium | reverse complement strand
CGGCAATGATCGATCCGGACCGCACCAGCGATTGCCAGGGGTAGGCCTCTTCCAGGCGCGCCGGTCCCAGTCGTTCGTCAGCCCAGTACATGTCACTGGTACAGTGCGTGGCTTGCATGGAGGGGATGACGTTCAGGATCGCGAAGCGGGGAATGTCCCGGCGGTGAACGATCTGCGCATGTTCGATCCGGTTGCGGTGGTCCCCGGGAATAACGCGACGTAGGTTCTCGAATATGTCAAGCGCAATCCGATTGGCCCGGTCTCCGATACAATGAACACAGACCTGAAAACCAGCCGTATTAAATCGTTGAACCTGCCGGGCAATCACACTGGAATCGGTCAGTATGAGACCGTAATTAAGGGGATCGTCGGTATAGGGCGCCAATAAAGCGGCTCCCCGGGAGCCCAAAGCTCCGTCCAGGTATAATTTGACTGCGCGCACTTTTAAAAAGGGATTGCCTGTTTCAGGCCCGGATTCCAGGAATACCTGATAGTCCTCGGGTTGGTTGTTTAACATGGCATAAACCCGGAGGGGAAGAGCGTTTTCGGCGGTAAGTTCTTTTAAAACGGCAATGGTTTCCGCGTCGGTACCGGCATCGTGGACCGCGGTGATTCCCAGGGAATTGAGCAGGGCGGTTGCCCGCAAAACGTAACGCCGCTTGTCTTCTTTTGTGTCGGGAGGGATGTGGGAGACAACCAGGGCGATGGCATTGTCGATCAGAATTCCCGTGGGGGCGCCGTGTTCGTCGCGCAGGATTTTACCGCCGTCCGGATCGGCGAAATCGGCCGTGATACCGGCAATTTCCAGGGCACGTGAATTTACCCAGACGGCGTGGCCGTCAATGCGGCGTAAACAGACGGGAACGTCCGGCGCTACGCGGTCCAGCAGGTTTTTGGTTGGGTATTCCGGAATTGCCCAATCGTTTTGGTCCCAACCCCGCCCTTGGATCCAGCGCCGTTTTCCGGTTCGGGTTGTCGCTTCGGAAACCAGAGCCACAATTTCTTCCGCTGATTTGGTCCCGACCAGGTCCAGAACCTCCAGGGACCAGCCCAATCCTGTCAAGTGAAGATGCGCGTCGGTAAAACCGGGATAAAGATAGCCGCCTTTCAGGGACACGGTATCTTCAGCGGAGAAATCGGTGGCGGAGCCGATTACCGTGATGGTGCCGTTTTCGCTTAGAATTGCATTCGCCTCCGGGTACCCGAACACGTGGCAATCGGTAAAAAGTGTTGTTCCCTTTTCCGCCATAAGCACAGACATGACCGATCCGATAAACAAAGCGAGAATTGTTTGTCCTTTCATAACAATAGTTCGAAGGAAAATAGGCGCATTTGGAGTAGCGATGAAAGATAAAGCTGGGCGTTCCCGGAGGGGGTGGAAGACAGGATTCAAGAGCCAAAAAAACTGGATATCGATTGCATTATGATTCAAAAGAATACGGGCTTATCCGCTTAGTGGAGAAGGGCAAATAGAAGAAACAGGGTGTCAGTCCGATAATTCATTGCTGTTATATCATGAGCAATCTTGGCGTAGATTGGTGGGGATTTTATAAAGCCAAACCTTTCTGTTGGAAAGCCCTCCCGATCCCCGCTAATTTTCCCGTCGGTTATTTACGGTTAAAATTACCCTTTTTAATGCTTAGTATTCATATCGTCCGCAGGCATTATCGGATCTTAATACCAAAATTTCTGTAGTTAAAATAAAGGAAGCTTTATGTCTAAAGGAATTACTCCCCGCTCAAAAGATTATGCCGCCTGGTACACCGAAGTAATCAGCCGGGCCGGCCTGGCCGATTACGGACCCGTGAAAGGGACCATGGTGATTAAACCGTATGGGTTCGCGTTGTGGGATAATATCAAGAAATCCCTGGATGACATGATTAAGGAAACCGGGCATGTCAACGCCTACTTTCCCTTGTTTATTCCCAAGTCTTTTTTAGCGCGGGAAGCCGCCCACGTGGAAGGATTCGCCAAGGAGTGTGCTATCGTTACCCATACCCGTCTGAAGGCTACGGAGGACGGAGATATCATCGTTGATCCGGAATCGCGCCTGGAGGAAGAGGTGATTGTGCGTCCCACTTCGGAGACGGTGATTTGGTCCATGTACAAGAAATGGATTCAGTCGTACCGTGATTTGCCGTTGTTGATTAATCAGTGGGCCAATGTTGTGCGTTGGGAAATGAGAACGCGCCTGTTCTTAAGAACCACCGAATTTTTATGGCAGGAGGGTCATACCGCCCACGCCACGGCTGAAGAAGCGGAAGAAGAAACCTTGAAAATGCTGGAGGTCTATCGACAATTGGCGGAAGATTTCCTGGCAATTCCGGTGATTACCGGTGTGAAAACCGAATCGGAAAAATTCGCCGGGGCGGAAAAAACCGTGTGCATCGAGGCCATGATGGGCGATAAACGCGCGCTCCAGGCCGGAACATCCCACAATTTAGGACAAAACTTTGCCAAGGCTTTTGATGTCACCTTTCAAACCCGTGACAATCAGGAGAAATACGTTTACGCGACCAGTTGGGGCGTCAGTACCCGGCTTATTGGAGCCATCATCCTTGCCCATGGGGACGACAAAGGGTTGCGGTTGCCACCGCGGATAGCGCCTTACCAGGTGGTTGTTGTCCCTATTTTCCGTAGCGATGACGATCGCGAAGCGGTTCGTTCATTCCTGGCCCCGATTGTTACGACACTTAAGGAAAAGGGAATCCGCGTCCACGAAGACTGGACCGACAATTCCCCGGGATTCAAATTTAACGAATGGGAGATGAAGGGCGCGCCGTTGCGGATGGAAATCGGTCCCAGGGATGTTGCCAACAATAAAGTCGTGCTGGCAAGAAGGGACAAAGGTGAGAAGACCGTGGTGGACAAGGAACGGTTGGGTGAAATCGTGCCCGAATTGCTTGATGACATACAGCGGGAATTGTATGATCAGGCTCTGGCTTTCCGCGAAGAAAATACGTACCGGTTAACTTCCTATGAGGAATTTCGCGATGTTATTGCCAATAAGGGTGGCTTTGTCCGTTGCGGCTGGGATGGTACGGAAGAAACCGAAGCGGCAATCAAAAATGAAACGAAAGCCACCATTCGATGTATCCCTTTTGACGGTAACCCGGAAGGATTGACCTGTATTTACAGTGGAAAACCGGCCCGGTACGAGGTAATTTTCGCCAAAGCGTATTAACCCAAATAATTTTCCGAAGACAATGCGTGTTAAGTAATTTTGCAATAATCGGATATGAGAGTACCGGGTTGATTTGCCCAGGGGAGAGCAATCATCCATCAGGGACCGGAAGGAGGTGTTCGGTTTGCAAAAACAGGTAACGGTTCGGAAACGGGGGACAAAGTTGTACGGGTCCCCATGATTGTCCAGACACCGGCCATCGTCCTCAAAAGTTTTCCCTATAGCGAAACCAGTTTAACGACCCGCTGCTTTACCCGGGAAATGGGCAAGGTAAATTTGCTGGTTCGCGGTGCGCGGAGGAAAAAAGCCCCGCTGGCGGCCTATTTTCAACCCACGAACTATTTGGATCTGATTTTTTTCTACAAAGAAACCAGGGAATTGCAAACGATATCAAAAGCCGGCTTTGTTGAAACCTGGCCCCGGATTCGTGACGATTTGAAGAAAATCACGTACAGTTTGGCCGCGATAGAACTCACTGATAAAACAGTAACCGACCACGACCCCCACCGGGACTTATTCGATAAATTGGTTGAGACCTTACGTGCTTTTAATGCACGTTCCGAACAGCTCAATCTTGTTTTTTGGCACTACGAAATACAATTGTTAAAAATCCTCGGTTTTCAGCCGGACTTTGAAAAACGCGATTTCCCGGGACTGCGGCTTCCCGACCCCTACTCGGGGCCCAACAGCAGAATCATTTTGAACAGTTTGCAGAAAGGAACACTGGAATCATTACCGAAGGTTACGGTTACGGCAAGAGACAGAAAGGCAATCAGCGAATATTTATCCTTATATCTGCAGTACCATTTTGAGGGTTTGAAAGAGTTGAAATCTTTCTCCGTAATCAAACAAATATTGACCTGAGATGGAAGGAGTCGTATATAAGGGAATCCTGACGGTGGAAGGGGAAAAATCCTATCTTCTTGGTCCGAACGGCGAACACTTCCTGGAAGAGGATCGAATTTGGGAGGGGTATCTTAAACACTGGTCGGGAAAACCGGTTTTGGCGCGGCGTATTCCGCAGCGCGATTACGAAACGGGAAAGAGAATTGTGATCATGTGGCCCGATGACCCGTTTCCGGAAAGACCCTTCATGGAACTTTATTACAACGAACGGTTAGTAAAGTACTGGGCTTCCGCTTTTGGACACACGGCGATAAACATTTGCGGAGAAATCTTTAATTTCTCCCATTTGGCGAATGAAAATGAAGCAATGACGAAGGAAGAATATTTTTACCGGCCGGCGTTGGGTGAGTTTGCCCCTTCTCCGACAACCGGCAAATTTGTCGAATTGGAGAATGGCCGTCCCTATTACGACAAGTTCGGCCGGAATTTTATGCGTACCATCCATGTGGTGCACGTGGAAGGAATTGACACCGACCGGCTGAAAGCCTTCTACCACGCCGAATTGGACCGTATTAAAAACACGCCTCCCGATCCGAAACGACCGGAGAAGTATGCCGATTTCAACTTTTTCACCCGCAGTTGCGCGACCATTATTCGCGATGGATTAAACGCTTTGGGATATGAACAAATTAAAGGGTTCTTTCCCCGGGATTTGTTTGTGAGCGCGGCTTATGCCCTGCAACAGGATCCGAAACTTAAGGTGTCGATTTTCCGTATGCCGCAGTTGACGGTGCCGGAAGCGCCGCCCAGCGCAATGACCCCCTTGATGAATGTAAAGAATCGTATTAAAGTCCGTCAGTTAAAATACCGGAATTAGAATGCGCTACCAGTTTCAATCGGAATACGGACAATTTTCCTGGAAACCGCGGATCTTTACCGATGCAATCAAGATCCTGATCGGAATAAACATTGTTTTGTATTTAATGCGGACGCTGGCTCCGGTTTTAACCCGGGTATTCGGACTTTCTGCCAGCACCGTATTCCCAATGATTTGGCAGCCGGTAACCTATATGTTTATTCACGGCGGATTTTGGCACGTTACCATTAATATGTTTGTGTTGTGGATGTTCGGCACGGAGCTGGAAATGGTTTGGGGCCGAAAGGCATTTTTAAAATATTACTTTATAACCGGTATCGGCTCGGGATTGATCTGGCTGTTGTTTAATATTACCAATCCTTACGCCATTCTGATAGGTGCAAGTGGAGCGATCTACGGTATCCTGATGGCCTACGGTTTAATGTTCCCGAACCGCACGGTGTATATTTATTTTCTGTTTCCCGTCAAAGTAAAATGGTTTGTGCTTCTTATCGGAGCTCTGGCCTTTTTCTCATCTTTCGATACAACCTCGAAAATCAGCAATTTGACCCATTTGTCCGGCATGTTGGTTGGTTATTTGTATTTGCGGTCGGATCAACAATGGCGAAATCTGAAGATTGCTTTTCGTCGACGGGTTGTGGATCTGAAAAGTCTGCGGGAAGAACGGCGTTTATCAAAAAGGCGGGAATTGCAGAAAGAGATCGACCGGTTACTGGATAAAATTAACCGGGTGGGGTATGAAGGACTGACGGAAAAAGAAAAGGCGGACTTGTACAGCGCCAGCCGAAAATTATCCCAGGAACAGAAGAAAAAGGATTAACGGATTAACACGACTTTTTGGATTTTCGTGTCACTTTTGCTCCGTAACCGGATAAAATAAACGCCGCCGGGGACCGGAATCCCCCGATCGTTCTTTCCTTCCCAACTAATGGTATACCTCCCTTCCGAAAGTGTTTCATCGATTAACGAAGCCACACGGCTTCCGCGGAGATCGTATACGTTAACCATAATCGGAGATGGTTCCGCGAGCTGTAAGGATATCCGGAGATTGGGATTAAAAGGATTGGGACAGGCGGCGCCCCAGGCAATGGCTTCTGTTTTAACGGTGATGGTTTTTATTCCGTGGTTGGTCACGTTGCCGGAGTAATCCACGTCGGATAACCGATATTGGTAGGTCCGGTGCGGGCGAACATCCGTGTCGGTAAAGGAATAATGGGTGCGGTGTGTTACCGATCCCTGTCCCGCCAATCGGTGATCGGTTTTATAACCGGCAATCTTGATCCAGTCGCTTTGCGAAATTAGCGGGGATCGATCTTCGGCGATTTCTCGCCGGTCTATTATAAAGCCCAGGTTGTTAATCTCCGATTCGGTGGTCCAATCGATAATTACCGTTGTGTTTTCATTTCTGATCCTCCAAAAGCTCAATTCGACTGGTAGGGAGGAATCGCTGTTGGGGTCAAAATATAATTGGTCGAATTCAGCTCCCTGGCGTGCGATTGAACTGGTCGTGTGAATCGCCATAAATCCGAAATAACCGTCATCAAAAGAGGTGTACGTGTTATCAGTCACACTGCCTTGGTTAACCGGTGTATTGTCCGGAGTTGGTGTGGTGGTAGCCCCGTATAGTTCTCCGCTGGCGGTCGGTAATTGCGAAGTGTAAAGCGTCCAGATGGAATTACTGTTCCTGGTGACCCGGATTAAAAACCCGATATCATCCAGCCCGTTGGCGATTGCGTCCGCGGAAGTCAGAATCGTAGTCACGTTACCATTGTCAACGCGTTGTAAAAGGATTTCATCATCTCCCGAACTATCGCCGAATCGAATCCGGTACCCGTCCACGGTAGTGGATTCCAGATTAGATTCATTGGCCCAGAGCCAAACCACACTGTAGTTACCGGACGTGGCGGGCGAAGAGGATCTGCGGCCTATCCAAAAACCCCAGGATTGTTCGCCGCCCCAGGAACCGGATTTTTGGGTAGCGATATATTGAGAAGAGGAATTGTCGTCCGGTGCATTAAGACGCAGAGTGTACGAATTTGAAGCGTTCGGACCGGAACTTGCCCGGGTAACGATTTGCCATGAACCGGTCTCACCGACCCAAACCGGATTATTGGAAAAATCACCATCGCCAAAAGAATCAATAACTTGTCCGAAAAGATGACCGTTCAGCACAATGTAAACGAACATACACAATGGGTATTTCATAATATTGTACCTTATATTTGTTACCGTTAAAGATCATAATACAGAATAAACAGTTGAATGAATATATATTCCTCTTATCTAAATTTCAATACGGAAGTTACGTGAGAACGCTTGACCTTCCACCGTCGGAGGCAATAACTTCACACCGCTAAATTAAATTTGGGGACCTTTTATGGATTTTGGGACAGCCATTGGTTTGCTTGCCGGTCTGGGCATTATTGGTATCGGAGTCTGGCGTGGCGGCGGTGATTTATATTGGTTTTTCAGCTTCAATTCAATTATGATTGTGTTGGGCGGCACCCTTGCGGCAACGCTGGTGAACTATCCGCTTAAGAACGTATTAGGCCTGTTTAAAGTATTAAAAAACGTGTTTACCGACGAGGACTACAGTTATCAGAACTGGATTGACGAATTGGTGGAGAAGGCGGAAAAGGCCCGTAAATCGGGGATTATGTCCTTAGAAGCTGATCTGGATAAGATCAGCAACAAATTTTTGCGGAATGGGATTGAACTGGCTATTAACGAACGCGATGCCGGGCGGCTCCGTACCTACCTTAATTTGGAATTAAGCAACATTGTGCGTCGCCACAGTAACGGACAGGAAATTTTCTTTTACATGGGGGCTTATGCACCGGCTTTCGGGATGCTGGGGACCGTCATGGGATTGATTATAATGATGAATAATTTTTCCGGTGGGAATGGAGCTACCATCGATACCATTGAATTTGACGTAGCCAAGAAATTCGCCGAGCTGTTAAGTGGCATGGGACTGGCCCTGATTACGACTTTTTACGGTGTGTTGTTGTCCAATCTGGTGTTTCTGCCTATCGGAGGAAAGTTAAAGCGTAAATCCGAAGAGGAACTGATGTTGAAAAATATCATTGTGGAGGGAATTATCAGTATCCATGCCAAGGAACATCCGCTCCTTATTCGGGAAAAACTCATGACTTTTGTTCCCCAAAGTAAACGGCAGGAAATAAAGTGACCACGGCGGTCCTCCACGAAGGGCTTTCGGCCGAGGAGGCCAAGGCCAAAAGTACGGCCTGGGCGGTAACCTATGCTGACCTGGTAACCTTGTTATTGACCTTTTTCATATTATTGCTGGTAATCATGAATGATGCTGAGAAGCACATTGATCGGGTAATCAATATGCTTTTGGATGAAACATATAAGGAATTGAAAGAAAATGTGGAATCTTCCTATGTACGCGTCGAACGGGTTACCAAAGGAGTTAAAATTACCATGGCCAGCGGCCGGCTGTTCAAATCCATGGATGCGGAAGTACAACCGGATGTATATCCCCTTCTGCAACAAATCGGGGGGATTATCCGCGTGTCGAAAATTATGCGGGTATTCGAAGATCCGCGCTACAAAAACCTTTTGGAAGCAATTGAAAAACGGGGAGGATTTCTGAATATTGAAATACGCTGTGAAGGACATACGGACGATCTGCCATTACCAAAGAATTCCTTATACGAAAGCAATTGGGACCTGTCCACGGCCAGGGCTTTAAACGTGGTGAAATTATTAAGCCGGTTTTCGCAAATTGAGGAATCAAAGTTTTCCGCCATGGGATATGGTGAGTTCCGCCCCGTCATCGATATAAAGGCTGTTGGTAAGAATCCGCTGGATATCGAAGACGCCCGCGCTAAAAACAGGCGCGTGGAAATTTATCTCGACGCGTTTGTGAAAACCAATACGGTAACAGGATAAAAAGTAAAATGACACCGCGTATTCGCAGGTTGGTCTGGATCGGTTTATTGGGAATTCTTGTCGGGCAGGAGACGAAAGTAAAGTCCGGTACGGAGATTTACAGTCGGCCATACGATGGGGAAGCCATCGGGCAGATTGAGCCCGGGGCAACAGTACGAAAATTGGAATTGGACCGCAGCAAGAAATATGTTAAGGCAACAATGGAATTTTATATTCCCGTCGAGGCTCTGGAAGACGGCCGGGTGGCTTTCCCGGTTGGAACCGAGCAATTGGCCGATAAAGTTAAGTTTACATTATTAAGCGCGCGTAAACAGGGGAACAGGGTTTTTATCAAATTGGAAATAGCCAACAGTGATCTGACGAAAGATTTTGATTTTTCGGCGACGACCATGGTGAAATTAATCGGCTCCGGAGGAGTCCGTGGGGAATTAAATCCTTTTGAAGGGAAATATCAGAACCTGGCGATTATCCGGCCTTTGAAAAAGATCGTTGCCGAACTGGTTTTCGATTTTAAGACGCCTCCCAGAAATTTAGAGTTAATCTGCAAATCAAAATTGACCGGTGAGGAAGTCTATTATACTTTAGGATTTTAAATAACCTCCTCTTCAGCGTTGCTCCGAGATATTGTCAGGGGCAGTACGGGCGTACTATTGGATTATCGTGAACCGGTCTCTTTCCGAAAAAGAGTAAAATGGCAGTATAATTGTTACGTATGTGATAATATCGGGTGAAAACCGGCCGTAGACCGGTTTCCTCCTTTATCATACGTTTTATACCACAACCATCTTACATCATTATTGTTTGGTTTTAGATAAGGGGTTTCAATGGATATTGCAACAGTTTTTGGTCTGATCATCGGGTTGGGATTAATCCTGTTTGGGATGTTTGATCCGAACACCCAAATGATTCCATCAACCTTTATCAACATCCAGGGAGTGGCTATTGTATTAGGCGGAACCCTGGCGGCCACAGCGATTAATTATCCGCTGCCCAACGTGTTGCGCATGTTCCGGGTTGCCGGAAAGGCTTTCGGTGGAAAAAACGATGATTCGGCGGTTAAAATCATTAACCAATTGGTTGAGTTAAGCCAAATCGCCCGCAAGAAAGGTTTTGTCACGATTGAAAAGTTATTGCCGAAAATTGAAAATAATTTTTTACGGATGGGGCTGGAAAATGCAATCCTCGAAAAAGATGCCGGCAAGTTACGGAGTTTCCTGGAAAACGAACTGGACAACATGATTAAAAGGCATCAGAGCGGACAGGAAATGTTCTATAATATGGGAAATTACGCCCCGGCCTTCGGATTGCTGGGGACGGTAATGGGGTTGATCCTGATGATGACACAACAGGGGCAGTCAAGCTCCGTGGCGGGATATGCATCACAAATGGAGAACTCGATGGGACAATTGTTGGACGGAATGGGTATCGCTTTGGTTACTACTTTCTATGGTGTTCTTCTGGCGAACCTGATTTTTATTCCCATTGCTGGAAAATTAAAAGGTCGCACAGCGTTTGAGACACACGTTAATGAAATAATTCTGGCGGGTATTTTAAGTATCCACAGCAAGGAACACCCGGTAATTATGGAGGAAAAACTGCTGACATTCCTTGATAAGGATACACGAGCTTTACACCGGGAATCAAATGGCCGGTAAAATAGCGAACGCCAATCGGTCTCAGTCCGGAGGGGCCGGTTGGATGATGACCTACGCCTCGCTTCTGACCGCCGTCCTGGCTTTCTTCATTCTTTTCGTGACCCGGGCCGAGCATGAGGCGGCGACAACGTTTAAATTCTCGGAACGTGTGAAAAGTATTCTGTATTCAAGGATCTTGGAAGACAAGGAAAGCCAACGGTTGGACTGGCTGTATGTCGAAAATACCGGGACCAAAGGAATTAAGTTGCTTATTCCCTCTAAAATCGGCGAACAACCGATGTTTCCGTCGGAAGATGACAATATCAATCCTCTCTTCGTCGGTTTTTTGGAAACGACCGCCAATATTATTAAGCAGTTAGAGCTCGAAAAAATTCAACAAACTTACCGGCCGATTATCGAAGCCCTTAAAAGATCGGGAAAAAAAGTTGCCATCGAACTAACGGTGGAGGGACACACCGATTATTTACCGATTCTTTCCGGTCGGTTTAAAACCAATTGGGATTTAAGTTTGGCGCGTTCTTACCAGGTGATGAAATTTTTACAATGGAAAACAGCCCTGCCCAAAGAATATTTTTCCCTGGCGGGCTACGGCTCTTTTCATCCCCTCCGCAGCCGGGAAAAGCTGGATGAAAACCGCCGGGTTGAAATATATATTGATGTGCAGTTAATAGAAATTACCGATCGTGTTCAAAGTTAAAATCGACAAGAATAATGTGGGTTCCGTGAAAACCCACGGCAGTTGGCTGTTGAGTTACGGAGATATGATTACGTTACTGATTACATTCTTTATCATGATGATTTCCATAAGAGCCGGTGAAATCTCAAAGGTACACGCCTGGGTATCGGAACAGTTGTCAAACGCGGTGGATGAACTTACTGAAACCATCAGCCAGCGCGGGATAGAAGGATTGGTAATCGGGCATGATTCAAAAGGCGTCCGGATAGTCATTCATGATAAAAAAATGTTTGATCCCGGGAAAGCGGATCCGAACCCCGAACTGGAAACGCATATAAAAAGCATTGCCGATGCCATTCGCGACCTGGGGATATTGCACCTCGAAAAAAATCCGAAATTGCGTTCCTGGATTGACGAGTTCGTAAAGAACGGTTTGGAGTGGAAAGTGGAAATTCGGGTGGAAGGGTACACGGATAATATTCCGATTATCGAAGGATCGGATTATCGGGACAATTGGGAATTAAGCGCGGCCCGCGCTCAGGTGGTCATGCGCATGCTGCAAAAGTTTACACGCTTGCCGGAAGCAATGTTTGCTGTTTCCGGTTATGGAGAATACCGCCCCGTCCGTGCCAATACTTCCACGGCCGATCGTGATTTAAACCGTCGCGTGGAGATTATTATTAATGCCGCCCTGGTGAAGCAGCAATAAGAGTTATTTTTTATCCTTTTTAATAACTTTAAAAACCTTTTCGCCTTTTTTAGCCATGCGGTAGCGTTCCCGGGCTAAGCGTTCAATATATTCCAAATCCTGTTCCAGGCGTGACGTTTCCTCTTCCAACGTTTTCCGATTCTCGCGCAATTGCGTAATGAGTCTCTGGGTGGCGTTACGTTCAAGTCTCAATTTATATAGTTGGTAAACGCCGTGGTCACCGAAAACAAAAATGATAAGGAGGGCTACAGCGATTAGTAGTAACAGACTCCGGATAAATTTCTTTTGTGTATCGCTGGCTTGCCTCTGAGCGCGGCGCGATCGTCGTTGCCGTCGTAGAGAAGCGTATTTCCTTACGACCAGCCTAAAACCTCCATGCTGGGAAATTTGGCAGCTTCGCCCAATTCTTCTTCGATGCGCAGTAACTGGTTGTACTTACAAATCCGATCTGTTCGTGAGGCGGATCCGGTTTTGATTTGCCCCATTCCCATAGCGACAGCGAAGTCCGCAATAATGGTGTCTTCGGTTTCACCGGAACGGTGGGAGATTACAACACCGAACCGGTTGGCGCGCGCCAATTGTACCGCTTCAATAGTTTCTGTCACGGTACCGATTTGATTGAGTTTGATCAGGATGGCATTCATGCATTTTTCATCAATCGCCCGTTGTAACCGCTGGGGGTTGGTAACGGTTAAATCGTCACCGACAATTTGGATACGACTGCCTAACTCGGCGTTTAACAATTTCCAGCCTTCCCAGTCATCTTCGGCCAACCCGTCCTCAATGGAAACAATAGGATATTTATCGACCAGCGACTTGAGGTAAGCAACCATTTCCTCGGAATTAAGCAGCCGTCCTTCGGAACTCAAACGATAACCTTCACTGGTATAGAATTCACTGGCTGCGGGATCCAGGGCGATGTAGATGTCTTTCCCGGGAGTGTAACCGGCCTTTTCGATAGCTTCCAGAATAACCCCGATTGCTTCTTCATTGGAGCGTAGATTGGGAGCAAAACCACCCTCGTCGCCAACGGAAGTACTGAGGCCCTGTTTTTTTAACACCTGTTTTAAATGGTGGAAAGTTTCCACGCCCATTCGGAGCGCTTCCGAAAATGAACCGGCCCCGATAGGGAATACCATAAACTCCTGGATGTCGACGTTGTTATCGGCATGGCTGCCGCCGTTGAGAATGTTCATCATCGGAATCGGCAGGGTTGTGGCATCGTCTTTGGCCAGGTAGCGATACAGGGGAATGCCCGTACTCGCCGCCGCCGCCCGCGCCACGGCCATGGAAATTCCTAAAATGGCATTGGCTCCCAAACGCGATTTATTCGGGGTGCCGTCCAATTCGATCATCAACCGGTCAATTTGTTCCTGGTCCCCGGCTTCTTTGCCAATCAGGGCTGGCCCTAAAATTTGATTTACATTTTGTACCGCTTTTTGGACGCCCTTTCCCAGATAGCGTTTTTTATCTCCGTCACGCAGTTCCACGGCTTCGTGTTCACCGGTGGAAGCGCCGGAGGGAACCGCGGCGCGACCGAAACTGTCGTCTGATAGCAGCACATCTACTTCAACGGTGGGATTTCCCCGGGAGTCCAGAATCTCCCGGCCTTTTACACTTGCAATTTTTGATTTTGACATTTTATCCTCAGAAAAACTTGGGTCCAAATTAGAGGCTTCAACCAAACAGATTCAACAGCAATTAGCAAAAATACGAAATTTGAAGTTGAAAGCAGTAATACCAGCGGTTTACCCTGATAATCCAAAGCGCAAATTGTTATTCCGATAAAAACAGCTATTGCCACGAACCGGCTCGAATCCGTGTTGTCAACTTGCAATTGCTTGTGGAACCTTTCCCCGCTAATTTCGTGTCCGATTCTACAAGATGCTGGATATCAGACGATTTAAAAACGAGCACGCCGATTGGTGGGATGCAATGGTATGGGCGGCCAACAATGGAACCCTGTTTCATACCCGTCGCTTTCTTGGCTATCACCCCCCGGGACGATTCAGGGACCATAGTTTGATCTTTTATAAGAAAGAAAAACCGTTTGTCCTATTCCCGGCGGCCGAGGTTCAAACCGAAGGAGCGAAGCTATTGGTTTCGCACCCCGGGGCGTCCATGGGATCCTTTGTTGTACCGGAAGACCTGGCTTTTGCCGATTCCTACAAACTGGTTCAAACCCTTAAAGCGTATGCCCGGCAGAAAGGATTTGACGGTATTCGGTTGACATTGCCACCGACCATTTACAGTCGGCGGCTTTCCAATTATATGGATTTTGCGCTTTTGAAACATGGATTTCGTTACGCCAAGCGTGAAATATCCAGTATTTTGTTTTTGGAGCAAAGCGTCGAAGGGAACCTGGCGAAATTCCGTCCCTCTCACAGGCGGTCCGTAAGGAAAGCCCAGCGTTCAGGGGTGGTTGTTCGGCCGACCCGGGATTATGCCGGTTTCTATGAAATTCTTAAACGAAACCTGAAAATCCGCCATAATGTGTCCCCGACTCACACCCTGGATGAGTTGTTGCGTTTAAGAGACTTGTTTCCCGAACGAATTAATTTGTTCGGCGCCTTCGTCGATGAAACAATGGTTGCCGGAGTCGTGAATTTTATTGCCACCGATGAGGTGGTTCTGGCCTTCTACATCAGCCATGATGAGTCTTACCAGGAGTACCGGCCGTTGAATCTTTTGTTTTATTCGATCTTTGACTGGGCAATTAAAGCGGGGTACAAAGTATTTGATTTCGGAATATTTACCGTTAATGAAGAACCGAATTTCGGGCTCGGCAGGTTCAAGGAAAATTTCGGCGCCAGCGGGATGTTTCGCGACACCCTGGAGATTTCTTGGAAGAACAACTAAATCCCCGTTCCCGCCCGGTCAGTGCAAAATTCAGTGAAATCATCGAATTCCCTAATCCCAATTTCCTTTCCGGCTGCCCAGGGTCATGTTTGACCGGATAAAGGCTCTTTCGCAACAAACGCTTCTTTACGGTGCCGGACATATCCTGGCCCGAATGGTAACCTTCCTGTTGTTACCGCTGTACACCAACGCGTTTACTCCGGCCGAGTACGGCGTCGTGTCGTTGGCGTATACTTTTATGGGTTTTATGAGCGTGGTCCTTCATTACGGTCTCGACGCGGCATTGATGAAGTACTATGTCCCGGCCGATCCGCCGGAGAGAAAAAGACTGTTAACAACGGCCTATCTTTCCTTTATCATCACCTCCGCGGGTTTCGCGTTGTTTCTGTTTCTGGTTCGGGGGGTCGCCAGCGACTTGCTCCTGGGAGGGCATTATCCCCGCTACCTGGCTTACATTGCTGCTATTTTGGCGCTGGATATATTGTGGTCGGTGCCGATGTTGTTGCTGAGGTCGGAGGGCCGACCCCTCTCTTTTATCGGGTTTAGTCTCCTGAATGTCGTTTCCTCGTTAAGTCTGAATTTGCTGTTGGTGATAAAGTACCAAATGGGGGTGGAGGGGGTTCTCCTAAGCAATCTCCTGACCTCCGGCGGCCTGGTGCTTATCACGGCCCCCCTGGTGGTGAAAAGAACCCGTGGTGGCGCTGTTTCCTGGATGACCTGGAAACGACTCATGCGTTTTGGTCTGCCGTTTTTACCCTCCGGGATTTTCGCCATGCTCATGGAACTGGCCGACCGGTACATATTGAAAGCCATGACCAATATGGAGACGGTCGGCCTGTATAGCGCCGGCTATAAACTGGGCATGTTAATGATGCTTCTGGTTATGGGATTCAATATGGGCTGGCAACCTTTCTTCCTGAAGGAAGGAGACGGGGAAGAAAAAAGACAGATGTATTCCCGGATTACCACGTATGTATTAACAGTTCTTGGTTTCTTTTGGGTTTTGCTTCTTCTGTGGGTGGACGCCCTGGTGAAATTGAGGATCGGACCGGTAACGGTATACGGACCGGAGTATTGGTCTTCAACACAAATTGTACCGTTGATTGCTCTGGGGTACGTCTTTTTTGCGGCCTATTCGCTGCAATTACCGGGTGTGTTTTTGCGGGAGAAATCCAAGTATGCGGCTCTGACGCGCGGCTTTGGCGCGGCTTTGAACATCGGGGCCAACCTGCTTCTTATTCCTTATTTTGGAGCGCTTGGCGCCGCGGCAGCCACCTGTTTGTCTTTCTTTCTTATGGCGGTAATGATCTATGTTATCAATCAGGACCTGTT